>REDM01000164.1 GCA_007693485.1 Spirochaetaceae bacterium | reverse complement strand
GCGAACGGGCGCGGGGAATGCTCTGCATGGTCGGGCTGACCGACGTGGACGACCGGATGCCCGACGAACTCTCCGGAGGCCAACAGCAACGCGTTGCACTCGCCCGGGCGCTCTCCGCACAGCCGCAGCTGCTGCTGATGGACGAACCCTTCTCCAACCTCGACGCTTCCCTGCGTGATGCCACCCGGCGCGAGATCCGCTCGCTGCTGAAGGCGCAAGGACTGAACGCCATCCTGGTCACCCACGACCAGGAAGAGGCGCTCTCCTTCTGCGACCGACTCGCGGTCATGAACGAGGGGCGAATCGAGCAGGTGGGCACACCCGAAGAAGTCTACCACCATCCCCGTACCGCCTTCGTGGCGCAGTTCCTTGGGCGGGCAAACCTGCTCTCCGGGACGGCTCTTGGGGAGTTCGCCGAGACCGAGCTGGGAACCATCCCGATCCGGCCGGCGACAACCGGTGAGGTACTGCTGTCACTCCGTCCCGAGCATCTGCAACTGGCGGCGCTCCCAACCCCAGCTGCGGCAATGGGGGCTGCTCCCCTCGCAGAGCCTCCAAATCGGGGCGAGGTTGTCGCCCGGGAATTCCGTGGTCACGACGTGACATATCGGGTACAATGTAATGGCCGAGGGTATCTGGCCCACACCGAATACACCCACTCCTTCTTCCCGGGTCAGGCCGTGACGTTGGCGCCCCGGGAACCTGCGGTCGTTCTTCGGACCGTAGCTTCCCGGGCGCACAACCTGACAGGAGAGCACCGATGACCAAAACGCAGGACCTGACCGAAAGCCTGGAGATGTACCTCAAGACCATCTACCTCATCGAGCTGCGCAAGCGCGCGGCACGGGTCACCGACATCGCCCACGATCTCGGCGTCATTGCCTCGTCGGTTACCGGAGCCCTTCGCACCCTCTCCAAGCGAGGGCTCATCAACTACGCGCCCTACGACATCATCACCCTCACCGACGAAGGCCTCGTGGTTGCCAAAGAGATCATGAAGAAGTACGGCGCCATGCGCGACTTCCTCATCAAGGTGCTCGGAATTGAAGAGTCGGCGGCGGAAGAAGAAGCGTGTCACATGGAACACCGCATGTCCGAGGTGGTGTTCCAGCGTCTGCTTCACTTTGTCAAATATTACGAAACCTGTCCTGTCGAGAAGGTTCGCTGGAACGAGGAACTGGGGTACTTCTGCAGCCGCGAAGACCTGGACTGCGAACACTGCGTACAGCACGTGAGAATCGCAGCGCCAAAAAAAATCGGCACGAAGTCATCCGCCGGCAGCAGACAAACCGATAACTGACCGCATGGCCGATATCCACTCGCGCATCTCCTACCTCGAGCGATTTATCACCGAACAGCGGCGCGAGACCATGATGCGCGTCCTCGATCAGCGAACCCGGTTCGTGACGGTGGTGCTGGAGGACATCTATCAGCCCCACAACGCGAGCGCGGTGCTGCGCACCTGCGACTGCTTCGGCGTGCAGGACGTGCACATCATCGAGAATCGCAACCGCTACCGGATCAACCCCGACGTTGAGCTGGGAACCGCCCAGTGGCTGACCCTCCACCGCTACGGGCAGCGCGACAACAACACCCCGGAGGCAATTGCCGAGCTGCGCCGGAGGGGATACCGCATCGTGGCCACCACGCCGCACGGGCGCACCGTCTCGCTCGATGAGTTTCGTGTTGCCGACGCTCCCACCGCGATCCTGCTTGGCAATGAACTCGAGGGACTGTCCGAAACCGCCCTGGAAGCGGCCGACGAGCGACTGCGAATCCCCATGTACGGCTTTGTCGAGAGCTTCAATATTTCGGTATCTGCGGCCATCATTCTGAATACGCTCTGCAGCGCCCTTCGGCGCAGCCGGGACGACTGGATGCTGAGCGCCGACGAACGCGAGGAAATCCTCCTCGGCTGGCTGCGCCGCAGTATCAAGCGCTCGGTGGAACTCGAACGCGAGTGGGAACGCACCGGCTCACATGAACAGAATCCGGCGCCCTGCGTGGAAGATGCTGATCTTGCGCGTTGATTCGGAAATGGCGATGGCAATCGCGTTGGTGGCACCACTCACGCCAAGCGCCGCCGCGTGACGTGCACCGAGCCCCGACTGCAGCTCTTCTTCGCGCGGTGCCGCGGTCAGGAAGGTTCCTGCCGATTCAATCACCCCGTCGCCGCGAATGACGAAGGCCCCATCGATCCGGCTGTACTCTTTGACCGTTTCTTCGAGTGACGGATCGAGGATATTGCGGTCGATCTCGTCGTACCCGCGAAACGGGTTCATGATCAGTTGACGGGTCAGATCCCGCACGTTCTCGTAGTCGCCCAGCACAAAGAGCGTTCCCACGGGCTTTCCCTCACGCCCCTCGGCTGCGAGCTCACCGGCAATCTGCAACACCCGAGTCAGCACGTGGTTGGTCACATCCGACGGGATCCGACCGGCCTGCAGATCCATGGGGAACTCCAGCTCGCTGCCGATGTGGGTGAGTCGGATGGAATCGAGCATGCCCGATTCGGGAACCCCGTAGACGTTCACAATCACATCGTCGTGCGCGATTCTCCCCTGAGACAGCAGAAACAGCAGGGCAAACTGCACGTGGGTCGATCGGCGAATTCCCTTGAAGGGAATGGGAATGATGTCGATCGCGTCTCCGAACGCTTCCTCGTAGAGCTCGGGAGTCGCGGTTACCACCATGATTGACCGATCCTGCACCAGCTCCATAATAAACTCGGGATCGTCGATTGCGTCGGCGTGCAGCAGAAGCCGCCCGCGCTCCAGATCCTGCGCGATCTCGCGCGCACGCCGGAAGGTCAGCCGTGACAGCGCACGACGCCCATCGCCCTTTTTTGAATCTGCGGTGGAGAGGTTGGTCTGGAACAGTCGATAGACATCGCGTTGCGACGAGGCGGCAACGATCATCTTCGCCCGCTCGGGGTCTTTCAGCAGACCCGCGACCTCGCTGAGAATACGCAGATGATCCATCCGCCCGCTCACCAGCAGGATCACCAGATGGACCGTTCCGTGAGTCTCAGGGTCCCAGTTGATTCCATCGGGTGATACCCCCACCGCCAGCACGCTCTCGAAGGGGTCGTCGAGGACGGCGTGGGGAACGGCAATGCCGTCGCCCAGACAGGACGAGAGCGACCGCTCCCGATCGAACACCAGATCACGAATCCGCTCTTCGTCGACCCCGGCTACCCCGCCGAATGCCGTGGCAACCAGACGCCGGATCGCCTCATCGCGATCGATTCCACTGGGGAGAAACTCAATTCTCGATGGCGAGAGATGTTCCTGCAGACTCACCCGTCCTCCTGAGCACGCGCTCTTCTCGTTTCCATCATCGCGCAAAAGCGGCTCCCGCGCAACATTGTTCTGCATGAAGGAAGCCGGAGCGTGTACAATGATGGTATGAATCCGTTTCGCGACAGCCTTGCCTGCGTAACCGGCGGCTCAAGCGGCATTGGATTGGCTATTGCACGCCGCCTTGCCGTCCACGGTGCGCGAATCGTACTGATTGCGCGAACTCCTGAGCGACTTTCGGCGGCGCGGGCTGATATCGTGTCGCTGGTGCCCGACGCGAGCGTGAATACGGTGCCGCTGGACGTCACCGACCAGGCCGCCGTCCGGCAGGCAGCGGCCGACATTGCGGCGCAGTGGGGGGACCCGCGGTTTCTGTTCAACTGCGCCGGCGACGCCCTCCCCGGTCGGTTCGACCGATATTCCGGCCAGGATCTGCGCCGCATGATAGCGGTGAACCTTGAAGGCACCTGGAACATGACGCAGGCATTCGTCGACGCCCTGCGCCACACCGGAGGGCACGTGGTGAACGTTTCGTCTCTGGCCGGCCTGGTGGGAACCACCGGGTACACCGCCTACGCCGCCAGCAAGTTTGCGGTGGTCGGGTTTTCGGAGGCGCTGCGCAATGAGCTGGCTGCAGACGGCGTACGCGTGTCGGTCCTCTGCCCGGGTGACACCGACACCCCGCAACTCGCGGCGGAGCAGGAGCACAAACCACCGGAAACGGCGGCGCTCTCCGCGCGCGCGCGGGTCCTTTCCCCCGACCAGGTGGCGAATGCGTGCCTGCGCGGCGTCCGCAGAGGTCGATTCCTCATCCTTGCCGGAGGAGAGGCCCAACTGATAGTCTGGTTGAAACGGTTTGCGCCCGGGATACTCTTCCGTTCCATGGACCGGGTTGTACTTCGGGCGCGACAGGGAACGAGGAGCGCACCATGAGCATAGCCGAACTGCAGGAAACCACCCACAAGGCGGATATCTTCCACAAGGCATTTGCCTTCAATGACGCCGCGGAGGCACGGCGCAACGGTCTCTATCCCTATTTTCGCCCAATCCAGGGGTACGCGGGGGCACGGGTCATTGTCGAAGGCCGGGAGCTCATCATGGCGGGGTCCAATAACTACCTTGGACTCTCGCTCGATTCTCGCGTCAAAGAGGCAGCCGAGCGCGCCATTCGCACCTACGGAACCAGCTGCTCCGGTTCACGGTTCATGAACGGAACCCTTCGTCTGCACGAAGAACTCGAGGCGCGGCTTGCAGACTTTGTCCGCAAGCCGGCGGCACTCTGTTTTACCACCGGCTATCAGACCAACCTCGGCGCGATTTCGGCGCTGGTGGGAGACGGCGACCACGTGATCACCGACAAACTCAACCACGCGTCGATCGTTGACGGAATCTTCCTCTCATCGGGCATTCACCGCCGCGTAGGCGTCCACCGATACAAGCACAATTCCATGACCAGCCTGCGAGAGACGCTGGAAGCAATCCCAATCAACGAGCCAAAGCTTCTGGTTACCGACGGGGTGTTCAGCATGGAGGGGGATATTGCCGATATGCCAAGTCTGCGCGAACTCGCCGACCGCTACCACGTGCGGATCTACCTCGACGAAGCGCACGCAATCGGCGTCGCGGGTAATACCGGCCGTGGTACTCTGGAGCACCACGGGAACCACAACCTTGCCGACCTGGTGATGTGTACATTCTCCAAATCGTTTGGATCAATCGGTGGATTTGTGGCCGGCGATACCCAGGTGATTGACTACATTCGGCACTTCGCGCGGTCGCTCATATTCAGCGCGAGTATGCCGCCGGCAAATCTGGCGGCTGCAATGAAGGCCCTGGACATCATTGAAGAAGAGCCGGAGCGGGTCCGGCGCCTGCAGAAAATTTCCGAGCGGATGCGCAAAGGATTTCGTGAGATTGGATTCGACATTGGAACCTCAGAGACCGCGATCGTACCCTTGATCATTGGAGACAACCAGAAGACCTTCCTCTTCTGGAAATACCTCTTCGAGCACGGCGTCTACGTCAACCCGGTGATCAGCCCCGCGGTTCCTCCAAACCGGGCGTTGATTCGGACCTCGTTCATGGCAATTCATACCGACGAGGATCTCGATCGGATTCTGGAAGTGGCGCGGGAGGGCGCTGCCGCCACCGGACTGCTCGATACCCCGTAACCCGCGCCGGCTACAGCGTCACCACAATCTTTCCGCGCACGTGGCGACTTTCGCTCAGGCTGTGCGCCTCGGTCACGTTGCGAAGACCCGACACCGCGGTGGTATGAACCTGCAGGGCACCTTCGTTCATCAGCTGCGCGATCTGCTCGAGCTCGCGCTCGTTCGGCTTGACGAGGATTTTTTTGACGCGGGTTGGGGCATTGAGCCCCGCCTTGCTGTCACCGGTCAGAAGGGTTACCAGCATCCCCCCGCGGCCCAACACCTTGAGCGACCGCTCGCGCGTTCCACCGCCGATGGTATCGAGCACCACGTCCACGTCATCAATGCGTGTCCACGGCGGGACATCTCCGTCGTAACGGTAAACCTCATCGCAGCCGAGAGACCGGGCGAACTGGTGGTTCCGTTCGCTGGCGGTACCAATCACAAACGCTCCCTTCCACTTCGCCAACTGTACCGCGAGGTGTCCTACTCCGCCGGCGGCGGCGTGGACCAGCACCCGCTTCCCGCTTTGCAGATGGGCTGTGTCAAAGAGCGCCTGCCACGCGGTCAGCGCGGCGAGCGGAACCGCCGCGGCGTCTCGGAAGCTGATCGAGTCACCAATGGCAGCCACGTTGGTGTCACGAGTCAGTACGTATTCGGCGCAACCGCCACCGCCTGAGGGAAAGTTCACCATCCCCATGACCCGGTCTCCCACCTCAAATCGGGTCACCCGGCGGCCTTTTGCCACAATGGTTCCGGCCACATCCCAACCGAGCACAAAGGGAAACCCGGTGATCTGCGAGGCTACACCCTCACCGATTCGAGTTTTCCAATCGACCGGGTTGATCCCCACCGCACCCACGCGCACCAGCACGTCCTCGTGCGTCGCTTCGGGAACGGGGATGGTCTGCTGTTTCAGTACTTCAAGACCGCCGAACTGATCGATAACCACAGCCCGCATTTCAGCGGGGATCGGCGACGGTGCCGAATTTCGTTTGGATTGAAACATATCTCGGTCGAATGGTAGCGAAAACCGGCTGGTCTGTTAAGGCCCCTCACCCGAAAAACGACCAACCGCCCATATCACCCGCTGCACCGCACCCACGAGAATCAGTGCGGCGGTAACGAACAGGATTGCCACTGCGTGATGGGGAAGGAGCATCAACAGGAGGTACGCCACGATGGTCTCAGCGCCTTCCACCAGCCCGGGCGGCATTTCGATTGAGGTCAGGCGCCCGGTGGCCCCATCGGCCACAGCCGGTTGTCGGTGCCGCTCCAAAAGAACCGAGAGATAGAGCCATGAGGTGATGTTGAGGTAACAGGTCGAAAGCAGAAGGATGACAGCAAAGAGTACCACCGGCTCGGGGCGATGGAGGGCAAATCCAATGGGAATCGCGCTGTAGACGACGACATCGAGCATCAGATCGAGGTAGCCGCCAAATTCCGACGTCCGGCCGGTCGCCCGGGCGACCGCCCCATCGAGGCCGTCGACAATCCGGTTGCCCACCCAGAGGGCTGCGGCCGGCCGGTACGCGCCGTTCGCAAGTGCCACCGCGGCGGCAATACCAATGGCCGCGGCTGCTGTGGAGATGAGATTGGGGTGAACTCTCGAACCCAAAGCCCGGACGAGGGGCGCAAGCAGCTGGTCCTTGCTGCGGCGCAGAACGTGGTCAAACACGCGTCACCCTATGCCTCTCGCCTCGCGCCCGTCAAGAGGAAGAGCGCACGAAACGCTTCGCCTTTGCAGCCATGCAGCAGTATACTGAAGATAGTTCTCGACCAGGGAGGTCATCAATGATTCGACGTTCACTGTGGATCGTGGGATTCGCGATAGCCCTTGTTATCATTGCGGCGACGGTTGCAATCGCAGGCGGCCGCGCCGAGTCGCAGGCGGTGCGCGACTCGGTCCCCGTCGGATCCACCGTAGCCTCGGCGGAGGAGGTCCGGCGGTATCCCATCGAGCTCACCGAAGCCGAGTGGCGCGAGCGACTCACCGACTTCGAGTACTACGTACTGCGCGAGAAAGGAACCGAACGGGCCTTCACCGGTGAGTACGACGGCGTCTACCGCCCCGGAATCTACTACTCACGGGCAACCGGTCAGCCCCTTTTCAGCTCAGAGCACAAGTACGACTCCGGGACGGGCTGGCCCAGTTACTGGCAGCCAATTCACCCCGACGCGATCCTCTACCGCATCGACGACTCGCTCTGGATGCGCCGAATTGAGGTGGTCGACAGCTCGAGCGGCTCGCATCTCGGTCACGTATTTCCCGACGGACCCCCTCCCACCGGACTGCGCTACTGCATCAACTCCGCAGCGCTGCTGTTTGTGGCTGAGGGCGAAGAGCCTCCGGCGATTGTCCGCGACTACCT
>REDM01000219.1 GCA_007693485.1 Spirochaetaceae bacterium | reverse complement strand
GACATGCAGCTGGTCTACGAAGAGGAGACCGGCCGCGAGGTGAGCATCCTGCAGTGGGTAGCGCAGCGCCTTGGCGCCGATGTATACATCGAGCTCGACGCGGTGACTTCCGGGGAGACGCAGGCGGGCACCCACTTCGGCAGCGCCAACGTGACCATGCGCATGTTCGAGACCTCAACCGGGCAGCTGCTGGGAACGGTCAACCGCCGCAGTCAGCGCACCGCAAGCCGCTCCTCGCAGGAAGACGCGGTGCTCAACGCCCTGCAGTCAACCGTCTTTCAGGCGATGCCGCTGGTGGTGGAGCAGTCGCGCATTCAGATGGCGCTCTCGGTGTCGCGCGGGGTGCGCTACCAGGTGGTAGTCCAGAACTCCAGCGACTCACGCACCATGAGCGAGTTCCGACGGCGTCTGCGCAGTCGCACCTCCGACATCGTCACCGTGTCGCAGACCGCCGATCAAACGCAGTACGATGTGTTCTTCTTCGGGCGGGCCGACGAGCTCGAAGACCTGATCTACGACGTGTCGGCGACGGTACCGGGAATGGAAAACCTTTACCACGTGCTGACGCGGGGAAAATCGATGACCTTCAACACCGGCTGGTAGGCCGGAGAAACGCCGGACGGTGGTCCGGACCAACGAGATCAATCCCAGGAGGGAGATAGATGAAGAAACTGATGATCAAAGCAATGATCGCGGTTGTGGCGGTGCTGGCCATTGCTGCATGTGGAAGCAAGCCGGACCCGGCTCCTGCAAGCGCTACCGCGGGGGTTCCGGCGCCCATCGCACGCCGACCGGATGTGCTCGACCATCGCAACTTCCGCTTTGGGCGCGACATCCCGGAGTGGGTGGTGCTGGAAGCCAACGAGCTCGAGCAGACCTCGGAGTTCTCCGACGTCTACGTGTTCAAGTTTGAGTCTCCGCGCGCGCAGAATCTGCAGGGAGCGGAGCTGTGGACCCGAAACTTCACCGCCGCGGCGGACATTGCGCAGACGGTGCGCAACCGGGTTCAGGTGAAGTTTGCCGGTGCCGCGGTTGGCGACATGGACATGCTGGAGACCTACATGGAGCAGGTGGTGCTCACCTTCTCCGACGCGCAGTTCTCCGGCTTCCAGCGCGTGTCCGACTACTGGATGCAGATGCGCTACTACACGCCCGAGGGCCGCGTCGATGAGGATGCCTACAGCTACTACGTGCTCTACACCATTCCGCGCAACACCCTCGACCGCATGATCCGCGACGCGCTGAACAACGCCGGGCGCGATCAGCCGGTTACGCAGGAAGAGCAGCGCGCCCGAGACCGCGTGAAAGAGGCGTTTGAGAACGGCCTGACCATGTGAAGCCGGGCCGGCCGGCAGGTGTACCAACTCTGATGATGAGCGCGTCCCGTTCTCGACCGTTGATAGCATCTCTGTTCCGTTTCCTCTGCCGCCCGCTCGGCACGCTTCTGGTGGCGGGCGTGGCGGCCCTGGTGGCGGTGGGCTGCGCAGGCACTCCCTCGGCGGTACCGGTTGCCTCCGCGTCCGCGGCCGGTCCGCCGGAGTGGGTCATCAGTACCCCGGCGAGTGACGCGCGCAACGAGTACTTCGTGGCAAGCGCTACCGATCCCGTGGGCGACGTGGCCGCGGCCGAAGCGGTGGCAATCAACAACCTCATCGAGCAGATTGTTCGCTTCATCGGGGTGACCGTGACCACGGAGACCAGCGCCGAGGCGCGCGCAACGCTTGACGAGTTTGAGGCGACGGTGACGCAGACGGTGCGGCAGGAGGGAGCGGCCCGCGTCTCGGGCTTCCGCGTTCAGGACCGGTTTGTGGATCAGCGCGGCAGCTCGGTGACCACCTACCTTCTGGTTGCCTACGATCGCCAGGCGCTGATGGCGGAGAAGGCGCGGATCGAGGCGCTCTTTCGCGAGCGGCAGGAAGCCGTAGCGCGGCCCGAACGGGAAGCGCGCCTCGCCGAGCAGGCGGGGGATCCGTTCACCGCGATCGCCCGCTACGTGGAAGCCGCGGCGGCCGCTTCGCGATCAGACATTGACAACGCCGATATCCGATTCGACAACAACATGAACGCCGCTCGCGCGGTGGTGAATCGGCTGCAGCTGGAGCGGCTCAACGACAATCTCACCACCGTGATCGGTGAGCCGTTTGCGGAATCGTTTCTGGTTCGCGTGACCGACGGTGGACGGCCGGTTGCCGGGGTAGCCCTGCTCGCCGGGTATCGCGAGCTGATGCCCAACGGGCGGGTAGGGGTGCGAACCGCCCGCGTGACAACCGGGGCGGACGGGATCGCCCGCTTTGCCCATCCGGTTCCCACCATCGTGGGTACGGAGAACCTGACCGTCTCGCTGGACACCGGTGGGCTTCTGCAACCGCTGGACGGCGTGTCGCGAGCGCAGCGCCCCGCGGTGGACGCCCTGCGCGAGGCATTGGTGGGGCGCAGGGTCACCTTTCGCTACGAAGTGATCTCCACGGCACGCACCATCCCCACCGGTGTGGTGATTCTGGAT
The DNA here is from genome assembly GCA_007693485.1 of Spirochaetaceae bacterium. Classification (GTDB taxonomy): domain Bacteria; phylum Spirochaetota; class Spirochaetia; order DSM-27196; family PWMO01; genus PWMO01. The sequence continues at coordinate 28,898 of REDM01000219.1, read as the reverse complement.
ACCGACACCGTCGGCAACCCAACCACCACCTCGGTGACTGGGCCCGCACTGGTGAGCGCGCTTTCTCAAGCCGGCTTCGCCGTGAGCACCCTCGCGTTTGATCCCGCGCGGCTCTCCGGCGCCCCCGACCGCGACCTGCTCGACGAGTGGCGCGCGCTCTTTGGCGCCCGGGTGGAGCGCGTGATCTTCGGTGTCGTGGGTATCGACCAGTTTGATGAAAGCGACGGGGTGATTGTGCGCGTCTCGGGAACGGTGCAGGCGGTTGATCTGCACAGTGGCAGGGTCCTCCATTCCATCTCAACCTTCCAGCGCAGCCGAAGCGCGTCGGCTGGAACCGCAATCAACGCGGCGTTTCGCTCGCTCGGTGCGCGCATGGGCGAGGAGTTCGCCCTGCAGCTGCGCTGAGACGCTTGATACGGACGAGTTCCCCATGGCTACCGATCGATTTGCCCAACCCATCGTGGCGCTCGCTACCCCCTACGCTGCCGGAGCACTTGCGGTGATTCGTACCTCGGGTGCGGGCGCGGTGGAGATGGTGGACGCGCTCTTTTCGCCGCGCGGCCGTCTTGCCGCGGCCGGCGGATACACCGTCCACCACGGGCGACTGGTCCAACCGACCACCGATTCCGGCGGCAAACCGGGCACCGGCGTGGCGGCCGGCGACGAAGTGCTCGACGAGGTGCTTGCCACCGTCTTTCGCGCTCCGCACAGTTACACCGGCGAGGACTCGGTGGAGATCAGCTGCCACGGTAGTCCTGCCGGCATCGACCGGATTCTCGCCGCCCTCTGTGCGGCCGGCTTTCGACCCGCAGACCCGGGTGAGTTTACCCTGCGCGCCTTTCTGGCCGGAAAGATCGACCTGACCCGGGCCGAAGCGGTCCAGGAGATTGTTTCCGCCCAGACCCGCGAGGCGCACGCCATGGCCTTGCAGCGGTTATCCGGCGCCGTGGAAGAGCGCATCAACGACGTGAAGGGACGCCTGGTCTCGCTGCTCGCCGCCATAGACATTCAGCTTGACTATCCCGAGGAAGATACCGGCGAGATTGTGGTTCCACCCGAATCGGTGCGCGAGGTGGAAGAGCTGTTGCGATCGCTGCTTGCCGGCTGGCGAACCGGCCGCATCTACCAGGAAGGCGTTCGCGTCGCGATTGCCGGTCGGACCAACGCGGGCAAATCCTCGCTGTTCAACGCGCTGCTGCGGCAGGATCGTGCGATTGTCTCGGCGATTGCCGGCACCACGCGAGACTACCTCGAAGCTCCCATCTCGCTCTCCGGTGTCCCCGCCCGCATCTTCGACACCGCCGGATTTCGAGACACTATCGAAGAGATCGAGTCTGAAGGGATCCGTCGCAGCGGCGAGATCCTCGACTCCGCCGACCTCGTGGTCTGGGTGGTGGACGCGTCCACTGGGAACGCGGATACGGTCGCTGGAGACGCGGATGCGGCCGCAGAGGCGCTGGTCATCGAGCGGCTCCGCGCCGAGGGGCGGCTGGTGGGGGCCTGGAACAAAGTGGACCTCGGTGCCGGGGGAACCCCTCCGCCGGATTTTCTGCCGGTGAGCGTGAAGACGGGGGCGGGCATGGACGAACTGCTGCAGGCGCTCGCCCGCACGGTCTTGCCGGAGTCGCTCGCGTGGACCGGTGAGCCGGTCATCGATTCGCTTCGGCAGAAGGAGCTCCTCGAGCGAGCCCTGCAGGCGCTGGGCCACGTGCGCGAGGGGCTTGCCGAACAGGTGCCGGTGGACACCATCGCGCTGGACATGGAGGAGGCGGTGCGCGCCCTGGGAGAGATTACCGGTGAGGTGACCTCCGACGACGTATTGGACGCCATGTTTCGCGGGTTTTGTGTGGGAAAGTAGATAAAAGCACACGCTTTGGAACACTCGCTTGGGGCCCCACACTTTGCAGGCCACGTTCGGCAGACCCACGCGATTGACAGCCCGGCGCGCCGGGGGAGATAATACCCACACACCGTGGGCATTGTGCCCGGGAGGCGGCACCATGGAAAAGCGGCGATTTCGGCGAACTGACTTCGGTACTCACGGAACCTTTACCAGTGCGAGTCAGACGGTGGGCTTTGAACTCATCGACCTCTCGCTGAAAGGCGCGCTGATCAATCCCCTTGACAGCGCGGTGCTGAAGGTTGGGGACGCGGGCAGCGTAACCATCGAACTGTCAGGCACCGATGCCGTCATCACCGCGGATGCGGAAATCGTTCACCGCGAGTACGAGTACTTCGGTCTGCGCTTCACCATGATCGATCTGGACAGTGTCACCCACCTGCGGCGCCTCATCGAACTCAACACCCCTGAAGACGGCGATCTTGAGCGGGAGCTTGGCTTCCTGATCCAGAAATAGCCGATCCGGAGCAGATAATGGATTTTGACGCAATTGTGATCGGCGGCGGTCACGCGGGGATCGAGGCCTCGCTCGCGATCACCCGGCTCGATTTTTCGGTTTTGATGATCACCCAGTCGCTGGATTGCATCGGGAAGCTCTCGTGCAACCCTGCGGTGGGCGGCCTTGCCAAGGGAAACATGGTGCGCGAGATCGACGCGCTGGGCGGTCAGATGGGGCGGCTGATCGATGCCACCATGATCCAGTTTCGGGTGCTCAACCGCAGCCGCGGCCCGGCAGTTCAGGCCCCGCGGGCCCAGGCCGACAAACTCGCCTACCAGGTACTGGCCAAGAAGACGCTTGAGGCGCAGAAGAATCTGCACATCTTTCAGGACACCGTGGTGGACTTCATCCTTGACGCGGCGGGTCGCGAGGTCGAGGGAGTGATCACCGAGCGCGGTCGCCGCTTCAGAGCACCCAAGGTGGTGGTGACTACCGGCACCTTCCTCAACGGTAAGGTCTTCATTGGTGAGTTCTCCATGCCCGCGGGGCGGCTTGGTGAACCGGCTGCCTGCGGTCTGGAGAAGGGGCTCGCGCGCGTGGGCTTCCAGCTTGGCCGGCTGAAGACCGGTACCCCCGCGCGGGTTCACCGGGACTCGCTGGATTACTCGCGGATGGAGACCCAGTTTGGCGATGACGAAATCGTTCCGTTCTCGTTCTCGCACGATCGGGTTGAGCGGCCCAAGCTTCCGTGTTACATCACCTATACCACGGCCGAGACCCATCGGGTACTCACGGAGAATATGCATCGCTCCCCGCTCTACTCGGGCAAGATTGTGGGCAACGGGGCACGCTACTGTCCCTCCATCGAAGACAAGGTGGTGAAGTTCCCCGATCGTGACCGGCATCAGATCTTCGTTGAGCCGGAGGGCCAACAAACCGACGAGATGTACCTCAACGGTATTTCCACCTCCATGCCCGAAGACGTGCAGGAGCGCTTCATTCACACCATACCCGGCCTGGAGAAGGCGTGGATCATGCGCCCGGGCTACGCGGTAGAGTACGACTACATCGATCCCTCGCAGCTCTACCCGAGCCTCGAGTGCAAGATGGTGCGCGGAATCTACGTTGCGGGCCAGACCAACGGCTCCTCCGGTTACGAGGAAGCCGCGGGGCAGGGGCTGATCGCCGGCATCAACGCGGCGCGCGCCCTGCAGGGAAAGGAGCCGCTGATAATGTCGCGTGCCGAGGCCTACCTTGGAGTGATGGTGGACGATCTGGTTACCCTGGGAACCAAGGAGCCATACCGGATGTTCACCTCCCGCGCCGAGCATCGCCTTTCACTGCGGCACGACTCCAGCGACATGCGCCTTGTGGATATTGGCCGTGAGGTGGGTCTGGTGGGTGACGAGTCCTACCAGCGCTTCCTTGCCAAGCGCGATGGGGTAGAGGAGATCAAGGAGCTGCTTCGCCGTCGTCGGATGGGTGAGGCCGAGGTTTCGGCGCTGCGGCGCATGGCTGAAGACGAGTCGCTCTTCCAACACGCATTTGACCTCGACTCCTGCGCGGGGAAGAGTTTTTACCAGATGCTGAAGGTACCCGAGCTGGGTCTGAGCCATCTGGCGCGCATCGATTCTACGCTTGCCGGTGAGCGGCCACTTGAGTGGGCGCGCCAGGTAGAGCTGGACGTGAAGTACGAGGGTTACGTGGCGCGGCAGGAGCGGCAGGTGGACCGGTTTCACCGGATGGAGCGGCTGAAGATCCCGGCTGATTTCTCGTACGACGCGGTTGTGGGCATCTCCAACGAGTCGCGCGAGAAGTTCAATCGGATCCGGCCTCTCTCCATCGGTCAGGCAGCCCGTATTTCGGGCGTCCGCCACTCCGACATCGCAATCCTGATGGTAAGCGTGAGCCGATGGGAACAGCAGGCGGGTTAGGCCGAAAGGGCACGGCAGACGGCGAGATCCCGCGAGACCTCATCGTCGAGGGGCTTCACCGCCTTGGCGTCGAGCCGGACCCGGCTGCGCTGGACGGCCTGGTGCTACATCTGGAGCAGGTGCTGCTCTGGAGCCGCCGGATGGACCTGGTGAAGGTGGCGGACACTCGCGACCTGGTGGTGCGCCATCTTCTGGACAGCGTGGCTGCGGTGCAGACCCTGCGCGCACTGATTGAGAAAATTGGCGCCCCCGCGCCACGACTCTGCGACGTGGGATCCGGGGCAGGTTTTCCCGGTGTTCCGCTTGCCCTCTGTCTGCCCATACCCGATGTGATTCTCCTCGAACGATCGGCGCGGAGGGCCACCTTCCTGAAAACCGTCTGCGCGTTGGAGCGTCGAGACGGACTCACCGTGTGGGACCGTGATCTCGATGGCGTAGCCCGCGATGGTGAGCGCTTTGACCTGGTGGTGACGCGCGCCCTCAGCCCGTTTGGCGATGAAGCGGTTACCTCCCTGGCACGAATCACCTCGCCGCGGGGCGCGCTGCTGATCTACCAGGGGCGCGAGGACACCGCCGCCCACACGCGCGATCGGCTTGCTGAGCGGTTTATCTCGGTGGAGATGATAGAAACCGAAGTGCCGTTTCTTGCCGCGGAACGCCGGCTGGTGATTGCCGCTACGCCACGCGATTGAGAATCTTGACCAGCTGTTCCTTGTCGATGAGGTCGATCAACCGCGCCTCCACAAACTGGGTTGCCGCGTCGGTGAAGGTTCCTGCGGTGAGGCAGAACCCGCGCCCCGCCTTGAGGTCCTTCAGGCGGGCGTGAAAATCGCGCAGGGCGAGCTCACCCACCTGGCCGGTGGTGCGGATATAACGAAAGAGAATCAGATCAACCCAGCTGCTGGTCTCAACCTCGGCGAGAATGTCCGCGTACTCGTTTCGGGTGACCGAGACGTCGGTTACTTTGACACGTGCCTGGGGAAAGAAGTTATCGGTGACTTTGCGGCAGAGCGCTACAAACTCCGAGGAGCCGGCAACGAGAAAGGTCTGCAGGTTCTTGTTGGAGGCGAGTTCGCGCATGCGGCCGATCTGTTGCGGCACATCCTTGTAAGCGGGGCGTGCATCCTGGATCTGGTCGAGCAGGCCCAGCGCTTTTGACAGCTGCTGCGTCTTGGTGTAGGCGCCGGCAAGCCGGTAGCGAAGCTCAATTGCAACGTCGGGGTGGATCTGCTCGTGGCGAAGGCCTAGCTCGAAGTCGGTCTGCGCCTTTTCATACTGCTTGTGTTTGAGGCGGATGGTCCCCGCCAGCAGCGCCGAGCGTGGTCCAAACGCGGGGTCAGTTCGCAGGTGCGAGAAGATGCGGGCCGCCTGCTCCTCCTGCCCCAGTTCGAAGTAGGCCTGCCCGAGGACGAAGAGCGCCTCTTTGTCATCCGGTTGCACGTCGACGAGCCGGCGCAGCAGGCCGATGGCGTCGTTGTACTTCTTGATCTTGTAGAGAGCCTGCGCAAGGTAACGGGTGGTCCCGATGTGCTCCGGGCTTTCTTCATGCGCGGCGCGCAACAGGCTCACCGCTTTTTCGTACGCTTTTCGCCGGTATTCCAGCACCCCGAGTCCGTAGTTGAGGTCAAAGCCTTCCGCGTTCAACGACCTCGCGAAGACCAGCGACTTGTAGGCGACCTCGTACTGCTTGAGCTCCAGGGCGCAGAGGCCGTGGCGAAGGTTGATGGTGTGGCTGTCAAGGTCGGGATTGGTCGCACAGATGTCTACCAGGGCGGCGTACGTCTTGTATGCCTTGTCCCACGCCTGCTCGGTGAAGTAGAGATCGGCGAGGGTCTGCAGCGCACCGGCGTCTTTGGGGTTCTGGCTGAGCGCACGGTTTGCCTCACGCACGATCGCCTCACGGTCACGGTTGCCTTTCCGGGCGCGCGGCGCGGAGGAGCGCTTGCCGCGAAATAACAGCAGCGTAAAGCCGGCGAGCAGAAAGACGGCAACGGCGAGCAGCGCGATGATCGTAAACTCTGTCACTGCCGCATTATCCGACCGGCGGCTGGGTATGTCAAGCTGATAAACGTCGTTAATCTCTAAATTCACAGCCACTACGGTTCGTTGACAAACTGCCGATAAAGAAATAGGCTCACATCATCCCCTGAGGAGGCGCATGTGTCGGGATCTCACATCGGGATACGGCTCGCGGATGGCAGTTTCTTTCCCATCCTTGAGAAGACGGCGCTCGGAAAAAAGCGACTAACTCTCACCACCGTACACGACAACCAGGAGATGGTGCAGGTCTCCCTCTACCAACAGGCCGATGCCGAGGTTGACCCGGAGTACATCGGCACCCTCGTGATCGAGCGGCTCGCCGCGGCACCCTCGGGGACTCCCGACGTCCGTCTGGTTGTCGGCATTGACGACGCGGGAAACCTCAACGCCACCGCAACCGACGTTACCAGCGGCGAATACCAGAGCCTGTCGGTCAGTCTGCAGTCGATCGACGAAGACAGCCTCACCGCCATGCCCAATTTCGCCCTCGACGACGACGAACCGATGCTCGCCGATGAGCCCCTGCCCGGTGATGAATCCGAGTCTGCGGATACGCCCACCCTCGAACGTGATTCCTCCCTGGAAGAGGAGTTTTCGCTGGACGATGAGCTGACCCTCGACGACGAGCTGACCCTCGACGATCTCACCGCAGCCGCCGATGACGGGTCCCCCTCGTTTGATGACCTCACCTTCGACGATCCGGAAAGCGCGGAGTCAGCCGACGAGACTTCTGCGGACGGCTCCGGGGACGAAGACGAACCGATATCACTTGAACTGGATGAAGACCCGTTTGACGAGTCGCTGCTCTCGCTGGATGATGAAGACGCCTTCGAAATCAGTGAGGAATCCACCGGGGATATCGAAGAATCTGCAGAAGATGTCGCGGAATCCATCGATGCCCTCGAAGTGACCAACGATCTCGATGACCTCGGCGACCCCGATTCGCTGTCCCTCGACAGCTCCCAACGCAACGAACAGGCGTCGGACTCCGAGGCTCTGTTTTCGATGGACGAGGATGAGTCGCTCTCCGACGAATCGTTGTCGGACGAATCGTTGAGTTTTGACGACGATTTTTCCTTCGATTCGGCCGACTTACCCGAATCGGAGCCGGAGCCGGAGGTGGGGAGAATCGCCGCGTCGCTGGATCGAAAGGCCGAGGTCCCCTCGTACGATGAAGACCAGGAACGCAGCGAGCGGCCGGGGATCGTGCTCTTTTTGGGATTTGTCCTGCTCGCGCTTGCAGCGCTCGGGTTTCTCACGTACATTATCTTTCGTGCGATTGAAACCCCTGACGTCCCCACTATCGGGGCACTCCTTCCGTTGCTGGCTCTTCGGCCGGCACGGCGTTGCCGGAGGCGGCCACGAGCGGTTCGCTGAGCCGTTCGTTTCCCGCAGCGACATCCTCTTCATGACGAGATACTCAAAAATGGCGAAGGTCCTCACGGTAATTCTCGTGTGCGCCGTTCTTCTACCCGGTTGTGCCTACGCATCGCAGGACCCGCCGACCGGCGGTGCGCGAATTTCCTCTTACCCGCAGAGCGAGCGACTCGAGCCGATTCGCCGCGTGATCGAGCCGGGGTCCTCCCTCGCCGAATTGAACCCCACGCGCCTCGGTCCCGGCGCGGCATACTACCTCGCACGGCTGCACCAGCGGGACGGGAACCACGACGACGCCGAGGCGCTGTTGCTCGCATCGTGGCAATCTGATCCGGAGCCGTGGCGTCGTGCCGCGGTGATTCGTCTGCTCGATCATCTGCTCGATACCGATCGCGCGGAAGATGCGCTTTCGCTGGCGATGGCGGCGGAAAAAACCTACTCCAATGACACCGAAATTGTTTGGTACCGGCTGGAGGCGCTCTACCGCACGCAGCAGTACCGGCAGCTGTTCGCCCAGATTGCGCAGATCGACCGCGCCGGCGACCCGGCAACCCGGCAACCGGCGATCCGGGAGCCGGTCGGGCGGTGGATCCCCGATGCCGACCTCGCGCTCTGGCGCGCCGTCGCCGCGTACGAACTGCAGGCGCCGGACTGGCGCGAACATTTCGCCAGGGCGTTTACCGACTTCCCCGCGTCTCCGCATCACTCGCGGCTCTATCTGTTTGCCCGGGCGCGGGGCGACATTCTTCCCCGGTTCAGTCGCTCGCAGGGCCTCCTCGCCGAGGCTCGCTATCACCTCGCCGATGGGCGCAACGCCCAGTCGGCCCGGCTTTTTCGCGCGCTCATCGAGTACCGCTCTGCCGGCACCATGGACATGAAGGAGCTGGTCGCTGCGCACAATCTGTCGGATATCGGGAGAGCCTTCATCAGTGGCGGTGACTGGAGGCTCTCGCTCTTCTCGGTGGATACCCTGATTCCAGTAGCGGCGGAAGCCGGGGATACCGCGGCTCTTGCGCGACTCTACGAGTACCAGGGACGTCTGCTTCGCTCCGCGGGGAACCGGCAGGCGGCGCTCCCGGCGTTCGCGCAGGCAATTTCCATGGAGGGGCCTGGCCCCGACCGCGATCGGGTCGTCTGGTACGCGGTACAAACCAGCATCGATACCAGTCTTGGGCTTGCGATTCGGGTGCTCGAAGAGCACGGACCTGCTCTGGCGGCTCCCGCGCGGGTGGCGAGCCTGGTTGACGGGCTCGCTTCGCGTCTGGTGCAGGAGCGCGACTGGACTGGACTGCATCGGCTCTACTCTGCGCTCGACGGATTTGCAAGCGAGGGTATGATCGCTCAGGTTGCCGTGATCAACGGTGTTGCTCTCCGCGCCGGTTTGTCGCGCACCGCCGAGGATGCTTCGCGTTCCGCGGTGGAGCAGGCTGATCTCCTGCTGCGGCGCGCCGCGGGTCAATGGGAAAACCCGTATTACGCCTTGGTCGCATCGGTTCTCCTGGGCGATACCGATTTGGTGGAGCTCAGCAGTTACCCGGCGGAGTTTGTCCGCGGCGATAGCGACACCGAAACGTACGCCTACGCGATGGGCCTGTTTCGATTTGGCCTCCTCGACGAGGGGTATCGGTTTGCCCGGTCGGCATCACCGGTGCTGTCATCTCACTCGCTTGGTCGGTTTGCGGCGACGCTGGCGGCAGACCGGAGCTACATCGACTCCATGCGCTTGATGGACGTGGTGGCCCGGCGCGAATCACGGCCCCCGACCGCCGAGCAGGCTGCGTTGATGTACCCCCGCGCCTTTGCCGCCGAGATGGCAACGGTGATGCAGGCCGAAGCGCTCGAGCCGGAGATCTTCTATGCCCTTGTGCGGGAGGAGAGTTATTTCTCGCCCGGGATCGGGTCACACGTGGGAGCGATCGGGCTCTCGCAGTTGATGCCGGCGACCGCTGCCGAGGTAGCACGCGCGATGCGTCTGCCAAATCCGGACCTCACCGACCCCCTGACCAACCTCTCGATTGGAGGACGGTATCTTCGTTCTCTCATCAATCGATTTGGCTCATTGCATTATGCGCTTCTCGGTTACAATGCCGGTCCCACGCGCGTGCGCCGGTGGAGCGCGCAACGCGGATCGCTGCCGCCGGTGCTCTTCCAGGAGTCGATCCCCTTTGCCGAAACACGGCATTACATCCGGAAGATTTTTGTGTCCGCGGTTCAGTACGGGCGACTCTACGGGGATGTTGGACCACAGCAGATTTTCGAAACGCTCTTTGCGCTTCCGTAACCGGTTAACGACGGGGTATCGATGCGCCGATAAGGAAGCATGAATCAGGAGCGCTCATCTTCGCTGGTGGCTTCATCGGTGTTCACCGCAATCGGTCTGTTGCTGATCGCATCGGTTGTCACCCATCTTGGTGGTTTTGGGAGCCGGAGTTTCTTCCTGCTCGTTCTGGAACTGCCCGGCCAGTTTCTCTTTGACAGTTTTCACCTTCCCGGGTTCTTTGTTCCCGTGGTCTTTCTCTGCGCGGCCGTTCTGATTACCCGCCCTACGGTCCGAACGGCTGGCATCGTCGCGCTCAATCTCTCATTGCTTCCCTTTCTCACGCTGAGTCTCTCGTTTCGACTCATCTTTGGCGCGTCCATCGATCGCTCTCTGGGGACGCGGGCGGTTGCGGAACGGTTTGGGGCGCTGGGTGGAGGGGTTATTCTTTTTGCACTCTCGCTCGCGCTCATCGTCGCCGTCGTTCGCCTCGCCCGCTGGATCGATACTCCCACCGCACAGCGATCGGCCCAAACCCGTGGCAGCTCCACGGACACGCGTAAAGGTAACTCTTCTCGCAATCGCACGGCCGGCCTCTGGGGACGCATCCTCAACCGGCTTCGCCGACCGCGTCCGGTTGCCCTGATCGAAGACCAGCGCGCCGGGGTTGAGCCTGCCCCCCTTGAACCCGTTGCGGATGACGCCACCACCGATGACGCAGGCGATGACGGCAATGGTCAGGGCGACGAGGTCGACTGGACGGCGCCGCCGGTGTTTCAGATGGTTGCCGAGTCGATCGCTGCGGTGGAACGCGAGCATCAGGCGCAGGTTTCGTCCGAAGAAGCGGAGTGGCTCAGCGAGGTCGATGACGACGTCGCCGACCTGATCGATGACGAAGAGCCGGAGGTCTGGGCCGGGTTTGTCGGGGAGCGTGAGACCGGATACGATGACGGGGATCTCCTGGAAGACGACGGCGACTCGGACGGCGATCTGGGGGAGCCGGACATTCTGTCGGTTCGGTTTGACGGTGGGCGCTTCCTCGATGTTGAGGCCGACGACTCGGAATTGGCCGACGAGGAAACGGACAGCGACGAGCGCGCCGCAGGGAATTCCGTGGTGGTGTCCGAGCCCACGACGCGCAGACCTCGCCGCCGATCGACCCGTTACGACGTGCCGATCGAAGGACTGCTCAACCACTATCCCGACGGTGAGTATTGGATCATCGACGATGAAACCCGCAACGCAGCAGAGCTGCTGCGCGTGACCCTGGAAGAGTTTCAGATTCAGGCTGAGGTGACCGGTATCCGCAAGGGCCCGGTTATCACCATGTTTGAGATTCTTCCGGCGCCGGGAGTCAAACTCGCCAAGATCACCAACCTGGCCGACAACATCGCCCTGCGCCTCGCAGCCCAGAGCGTGCGGATTGTGGCGCCCATTCCCGGCAAGCACGCGGTGGGCATCGAGATCCCTAATCGGCGGAGGAACATCGTATCGTTTGGTGAGCTGCTGCGCGAGGACTCCTTCCGGGCACAGAAGGCAGCCATTCCAATTGCGCTGGGTAAAGACATCCCCGGCGATGCGCAGATCGTGGATCTGACGCGCATGCCGCACGTGCTCATTGCCGGGGCGACCGGATCGGGAAAGTCGGTCTGCGTGAACTCGATCATCTGTTCGGTGCTCTATCGCCGCTCGCATCGTGAAGTGCGGATGATCCTGATCGATCCCAAGATCGTCGAGCTCAAGTTCTACAACGACATTCCGCACCTGCTCACACCGGTCATCACCGACCCCAAGCGTGCGTTCCAGGCGCTGCAGTGGTGCATCTACGAAATGGAGCGGCGCTACAGTCTGCTCGACAGCATGGCGGTACGCGATATCCGTTCCTACAACGCAAAGGTCGAGAAGCGAAATGTGGCCGCCGAGCAGATGCCCTACATCGTGGTGGTGATCGATGAGTTTGCCGACCTGATGCAGACCAGCGGCAAGGAGCTGGAGTCCACGGTGGCGCGGCTCGCGGCAATGTCACGCGCGGTGGGAATCCACCTGGTGCTCGCCACGCAGCGTCCCTCCACCGACGTGATCACCGGGCTGATCAAGGCCAACATTCCGTCGCGCATCGCCTTCATGGTATCGAGCAAGATCGACTCGCGCATCATCCTCGACACCCAGGGCGCGGAGAAACTGCTCGGCCAGGGCGACATGCTCTTCACCTCGGCCTGGGATCCCTTCCCTACGCGGATGCAGGGCGCCTTCCTCTCCGAAGACGAGGTCGAGCGCGTGGTAGACCACGTGAAGACCCTCGGTTCGCCGGAGTACATCGACGACGAGATCTTCCTGGATGAGGACGACGAGGACTTTGTGCAGGACGAACTCGAAGACCCGCTCATGGAGAAAGCGATCGAGATCGTGGTTGGCGCGAAGAAGGCGTCGGCATCCTACCTGCAGCGCCGCCTGAAGATCGGTTACAACCGCGCCGCCCGCCTGGTCGAAGAGATGGAGCGCGTGGGCATCGTCGGTCCACAGAACGGCAGTAAACCCCGCGACATCATCGGCAGCGCCCGCTGAGCCACGGTGCTCCCCCGCCCTGTTCACGCGGTTGGTTGCTCGATGCTGAGTTTCAATCGCCCTGTGGCCAGGGCGGCCTGCAAGCCGGCAAAGTCTGGGGTATCCGCCTCGAAGGCAAACCAGCGCGCAGCGATGTCGGGCAGAAAGTGAGCGTCAGAGTTGCACACCCGTGGATAGTCGTAGGTTGCGATGGGGCAGGGTGATCGAGTGACCTCAACCGCGCTGTACGCGCCAGCCGGCAGAAAGCCGAGCTGAGATCCCATGCTGTTGACGGTGCGATCGATGTGGGCGGGGATGAACAGACCGCCTCGGTCCAATACCAGCGCCATGATCTCGTCCACGCTCAAGTCCACCGCGCCGATGAGATGCTTCTCCACTTCTCCGAGGATGTTCTCTTCGACATCGACGTAGACCTGGTCGCCGAGTTTCTCGGGGATATTGTGCACGTCGGCGAGCTTTTCGTAGAGCCGCTCACCCATCTCCAGCGCCTGCTCCACCGTCTCAAAGAGACAGAGCAGGTGTACCTCTTCACGGCTGGTTGCCTCCATTCCAAAGAGAGCCGAGAGACCGTGGTGAGCACACGCCTCGGAGAAAGCGGGGCAGTTGAGTGCGCTGTTGTGATCGGTCAGCGCCACCATGGTGAGCCCGCGCTCTCGAGCGGTAGCAGCGATGGCGGACGGTGAGCACTCGAGGTCCCCACACGGGCTGAGGCAGGAGTGGAGATGAAGGTCCGCGCGGAACCACGCCATGGTGGCCCTACGTGCGCGAGAGCGCCTGGTAGATTTCGCCGCCGGCTATGAACTGGGACTTCTCGGTGATAAAGACGGCGATTCCCTCGGAGCGTGCCGCTTCAATCATGTCGTCGGGGATGGGGCGACTGTTGCAGACGAGGATGGCGGCAATGCCGGCCATGGTGGCCACCGCGACAGCATTCTTGTGCGCTTGAATGGTGATGAGCACGCAGTCTTCGCGGGCGTTTGCCATCACGTCGCTCAACAGATCCGAGGTGTAGCCGCACGACATTTCGCGGTCGTCGTAGGTTCCTTGTACCGTCTTAAATCCGAGCGTCGTCTCCAGCTGCGAGATCTTCATTCCCCCTCCTTATGCGGTAGCAGCTCATCCTGGTTCACACGGATGGCCGCCGTGACCTTGGTTCCCTTGGGACTCGACTCAATGGAAAACTCATCGGTGACGCGCTTGGTGTTGGGTAACCCCATACCGGCGCCAAACCCAAGGGACTGTACCCACTCGGTCGCGGTGGTAAACCCCTCGCGCAGTGCGTCTTCCACGTTGGGGATTCCGGGTCCGCTGTCGACCACCACGATGGTGGCCTTGTTGTCGGCCCAGGAAAAGAACATCTTGCCACCGTTTGAGTGTACGACCAGGTTCATCTCCAGTTCGTACGCGGCAACCGCGATCCGGCGGATGACCTTTGGATCGCCGATACGCTCCTTGCAGAGCTTCTTGATCTCAAACGACGCCTTTCCCGCGTTCTCAAAATCGAACTTGCGCACCGCGAACTCGCACCGGGTGCTGCCGGCGGGTACTTCGCCGTCGCTCCACTTGAACTGCTTCTCCAGATTTTCCATCTCGGTGTTGAACTCGAGCAGCAGCTTGATCAGGATGTCGCGGCTGGAAATGATTCCGACGAGCCGTTTGTTCCGGTCGAGGATCGGAAAGCGGCCGTAGCGGTACTTCTCGAAGTACGAGATGGCGAAGGAGAGCGGCATGTCGTCTTCCAGGACGATGAGGTTTCGCGTCATGCGGTTCTCCACCACGTCGTCGATGAAGCCGTCGATCAGTGCGTTGAGGATGTCATCCACGCTGACGAGACCGAGCAACCGGCCGTCCTCTGCCACCGGAATGCCGGTAATGGCGTTCTCCTTCATCAGCGCCTGCACATCGCGCATGCGGGCACCGCGCGGCACACTGATTACCGTCCGGGTCATCACGTCACGAATGCGCAGGCGATAGATCAGCTCCAGGATGAAGGGAGGGGAGTCTTCGGTATTCAGGATCATCGGGCTCATTCAGCCGGCTCCCGCGGCGCGGGTGTGTCGAGCCTTGATTTCGGAAAGGGGGATGGTCTGTCCCGGATCGCGGGTGTTGATCAGGTAGAACAGGTTGTCGATCTCAAGGCCGATATTGACGTTCTGCACCACGCACTGGATCGGACAGTTATCCGGGCCGCAGCGGCGTCCGGACTTGAGGTCCACGGAGGTGAAGTTGAGGATGCCGCGGATGCCTGCTTCGAGCATCTGGTCGAATACCGACGCCGCCTGGTTGTCCGGGACGGCGATAATGCCAACATGAATCTTCAGCTCGCGAACCACCTCGGAGAGTTTGGAGATGTGGTGTACGGGAATACCGCTTCGTGCCTGAACCCGCTCTGGCTCCATGTCAAAGCCCGCAACAACGCGGATGCCTTCGCGTTCGAACTCGCGGTAGTCCATCAGCGCCCCACCGATCCGGCCGCACCCAACCACTACCACCGCGTGGTCCTCCTCGTGGCCGAGCAGGGTGGTGATGTCGGTGATCAGGGTATCGATGTTATAGCCGCCGCGCTTGTTTCCGGGAATATTGATCAGCGAAAAGTCTTTGCGAACCACCGCCGGGGTGACACCGATCGCGTCGCCGAGGTTGTTGGAGAATACTTTCACAAATCCCAGCGCCTTCAACTGCTGCAGCACGCGAAGATATTTGGCAAGGCGCAAAACCATAACCCGGTTCAGACGAGGCTCCATAATAATCCTACTCAATTCACAATATAAACGTTAGTGTATCGTATATTCTCATTGATCGCAATGAAAAGTGCGGCGTGTCTCGATATTGCTCCCGGCGAGGTCAAAAACGGCTGCCTCGGACACAGACCATGCATCCCGCCCACCGCGATGTTGCCCACAACGGCCTCAGGTGGTAGGGTGGGTGGACGCGTCCGGGACAACGCTGCAGATCAGGTTGCCGGTCGTCGTAATCGCGTCAGCACAGGAGTAACGCCATGCCTCACACGACCGATCGGAACGGGTCGGGGTATCGAGCAAGCCGGCACCTCGACTTTTCTCCCAGCGGGTGGTCGCTGCAGGAGCATAACCTGATCGAAGAGGCGCAGGTCTGCCTCTATCTGAACGGACAGGAGCTTGTCACCTTGATGTGCAGCCCTGTGGATCTCGAAGAGCTTGCAATTGGGTTTCTTCGCTCCGAGGGGCTGATCGCATCCATGAGCGACATCGAGGCGTTTTCCGTGGCGGAGTCGGGCAGCTGTATCGATGTGCTGCTTACCGACGTCTCGGTTGCGCCCGTGGGACGTCGGGTGCTCACCTCCGGTTGTGGGGGAGGCGTGACGTTTACCGATGACGAGACGCTGACGCGCGTTCCCGACGGCCCGCCGGTTTCGGCCACCGATCTCACGACGATGATGCGCGAGCTCATTCGCGTGGAAGGGTTGCGCAGCGCGGCGCGCGGCGTCCACGGTTCGGCGCTGGGCCACGATGGCACACTCGTTCTGATCGCCGAGGACGTGAGCCGGCACAACTGTATCGACCGACTGTGGGGAAAGGCGACACGCGCCGGCCTTGACGTAGCCGGTATGGTGCTGCTCACCTCCGGAAGGATCAGCTCGGAGATGGTGATGAAGGCGGCACGGCTGGCGGTTCCCATCGTCGCGTCACAACGGTCGCCGACCACCCTCGCCTGCGATCTTGCGGAGCGGCTGGGTATCACTCTCTGTGGGTACGTGCGCCCCCCGCGGTTGCGGGTATACACCAACGCGCTGCGCATTGAACGCGCCACTCCCGCTTGACCGTTCTCCATAGAACGCACTATCGTTAAATAATGGAGGCAGGGGTGAGCACACATGATCAGGCCGACCCCGGGAGTACTCCCGAGGCTCACCAACTCTCTGTGCTGGAGCGCGAGAACCAGACGCTCCGGTCCGAGATCGAGGAACTGACCGCCAACCGCAACGAGTTGCTGGCCGTCATCAACCAGGATCCCCATACCGGTCTCCCTATTCGGCGCGTGTTTGACCGCGATTTTCGCACCGTGAGCGAGGATCACGCCCACCATAACGATCTCCTCGCTGTGGCGGTGGTACGGCTCGATCGACGGTACGACCGCATCAAGAACAGCCGCGACCGCGGAAAGGTCTTTCTCTTTCGCACGGCCGCGCGCATGCGCGAGACCATCGGTGAGCGCGTCTACCAGTCCGACCGCATCGACGAGTTTCTCCTTCTGATGGGCGCGACGAAGAACGAACGACGCGCCCGCTCCACCGCCGAAGCGATCGTTCGCGAGGTCTCCATGCCGCACGAACCGCCGGCCAAGGATGTGGCCTTCGGCTGTTCTGTCGGGATCTGCCTCTACAAGGACGGCGATGCGCAGCGCGAAGAGATCCTCGGGAACGCCTACATCGCGCTGGATGAGTCCGAGGCAACCGGCCGGCCGGTGGTTGTCTACAATGAAGAGATGGGGCGGCGGTACCACGAGAAAGAGACCATCGAGAAAGAGTTGCGCCGTGCGATTCAGGACGGGTTTGATGAGTTCTCGATTGTCTACCAGCCCTTTGTTGACCGCGACGGCCGGATTCACGGCTGCGAAGCGCTGATCCGGTGGAACAACCGGATTCTCGGGCCCATTCCGCCGGGGCGCTTCATCGGCGTTGCCGAAGAGAACGGCGACATCCGCTTCATCGGGCAGTGGACGCTCTACAACGCGTGCCGGCAGCTGCGCGACTGGCGTGAGGCCTACGGCACCTCCATGTACGTCTCGGTGAATCTTTCACCCTCGCAGTTTAAACAGACCGACCTGGTCGAGCGAATCTCAGGAATTCTTGGAGCCCTGAAACTGCCCGGAGACGCGCTGAAGCTGGAGATCACCGAAGGTGTCGTGATGGAGGATCCCGAGGACGCCATCACCAAAATGGAAGAGATCCGAAGCCACGGCGTTCGAATCTCGATCGACGACTTCGGCATCGGGTATTCGTCGCTCAACTACCTGAGGCGTCTTCCAATCAACACGCTGAAGATCGATAAGTCCTTTATCGACGATCTTTCGGCTAACACCAACAATCGGGAGATCGTAAAGGCGATCATCTCCATGGCGCGCGGGCTCAAGATTGAAGCCCTGGCCGAGGGAGTAGAGACGCTCGAGCAGCTCGAGTTCCTGCTCGCCGAGGAGTGCAACAGCATTCAGGGATATCTCTTCTCGCCGCCGGTTGCGGCGGATGAATTCTCCGCCTTCCTGAAGGCCGGTGGCGTGGTAGCCTGTTGTCGGGACATGAGCGCCTCGTGATCTGTCTCAGCCTGACGGGCAAGACTATCGCGGAGAACCTGCGGGCGATCTCGCGATACGCGTTCTGCATCGACCTGGTAGAGCTTCGTGCCGACTTTCTCCTTCCCACCGAACGGCCGGAGGTGGACCGTTTTCCGTCGGCCGTGCCCGCCGGACGGGATGGGTACCGGTTGCCCGCCATTCTCACCGTACGTGCCCCGCGTGACGGCGGGAAGTGGAACGAGGGTGAGGGCGAACGCCGCCACCTCCTGTCTCACGGGCTGCAGGGAGGCGGATACGCCTACGTCGATCTGGAAACCTGGATCGCCGGGGAGGACGAGTCGCTGCGAACCGCCGCCGCTGCGGATGGGACCGCGGTCATTCGGTCCCTGCACGACTTCGAGGGAATACCCGAAGGGCTTGCGGGCTTTTTGGGCGGTGACGGAGTCGCTGCCGGAGAGATTCCCAAGGCAGCGGTGACACCAAACGGCAGCGCCGACCTGGTGCGATTTGTCGAGGCGGTCACCGCGGCGCGGGCGGCCGGAGACTCGCATCCGCGAATCGTGGTTGCAATGGGATCGGTCGGGTTCCCGGCGCGGGTGCTGGCAGGCCGGTTTGGGTCGTTGCTCACCTTCTGTTCGCCGATCAGCCACGATGAGGTGTCGGCCGCACCGGGCCACATCGATCCGGCCACCATGCACGACCTCTATCGCTACCCCGAGATCACCGAGCACACGGCCGTCTTTGGCGTCGTTGGTAACCCGGTCATGCACTCGCGTTCCCCGGCCTACCACAACGAGCGATTCGCGAGTGACGGCCTCGATGCGGTCTATCTTCCGTTCGAGGTCGACGATCCTGCGGCTTTTGTTCGCCTCGGTGAGCTGTTGCCGATTCAGGGCTTCTCGGTGACCATCCCACATAAGCAGGCGGTCATACCCTTTCTGCGCGAAGTCGACGAGTCGGTCTCCGACGCGGGCGCCTGCAATACCGTGGTTCGAGACGGGTTGGGGTGGGTTGGCTTCAATAGCGATGTGACGGGGTTTCTCGAGCCGCTTCGCGACGCAGTTGCTGCTGCCGGCACTGTGGCCGGTGCGACTCCGGCCGGGGCTACCCCCACCGGTGCGGCAGGGTTGCGCGGAATGCGGGCGACGGTGGTGGGTGCCGGAGGGGCCGCCCGAGCGGTGGTTTCGGCACTGCTGCGCGAAGGGGTCGCGGTGTTGCTGTTGAACCGAACGGTAGAGCGCGCCGAGCGCCTGCGCGACGAGATCGCGACGCGTCTGCCCGCCGCCGCGGCGGTGCGGGTAGCCCCCCTCGACGAGTCATCTGCTTCGCTCATCGCCGAGTCGGGGGACATCATCGTGCAGACCACGAGTATCGGAATGGAACCGGATATCGATGGGGATGCGATTGATTTCTACCGATTCTCGGGGTCTGAGATCGTCTACGACATCGTCTACACGCCCGAAGAGACCGCGCTGCTGCGTCGGGCCGCCGCCGCGGGCTGCAGAACGGTCTCCGGTCGGTTGATGTTTGAGCGGCAGGCCGACGCGCAGTACCAGCGCTACCGGCAGGTTGTGCTATTGGCGCGGTGAAAGCCAGCCGCGAAGCGCCCTCACCAGGGCAATCTTTCCCACCGAGATACGCACAACCTCGCCGTTGGTGATCTCCTCTCCCACCAGTACCATCTCGCCTCCGCGCCGATCGAGAGTGGAAGGGGAGAGCAGAAACCTCACCGGCCGCCCGTCGCGTCCCCGCTGAATCACCTCGAGTTTTTCGCCGGGAGTACGCAGGGCCGATTCGATGATGCGTACCTTCCCCACGTAGTCGAGTCCCTTCGCTTCGCGGCGCTCGGCTCGCACCGCTCCGGGGCGCACCTGCTCGGGCAGGAGAATCAGCTTGCGGCGGATGCGCAGCGCCAGTTCCTCCTTGCCTGCGTCCGTGATGTCCGCATCATCGAGCGCCGCCAGGATTTCTTTCTCCCGATTGAGTGCCGCACCGGGCGGTGGGGGCGCAGTCGTCGCGTTTCGCAGCCGTTCGACCCACGGGTTGTCCCCGGTCGCGGTCCCGGGATTCGCGGATCCCAAACGGTTGCGCCCGTGCCGGGCTCCGGGGGCTTGGGCCTTCCCAGAGCCGGTGACGCGCCCGGCGACGCGGGGAAGCACCGCGATACCAAGGCGGCGCAGCGCGGTCATCCATTCGGACTCACGAGTCCGATCAAGGGCAAAGACGCCCGGTGCCGGTCGTGCCAGAATGAAGGGCGCAAGCTCCCGGGCGTGCTCCAGAAGGGTACGCCGCTCTTCGCTGACGGTCAGCAGAACGCAGTCGGTAAGCGAGATCGCCTCGTGGTCGGCCGTCCATCGCTGCAGAGAGAAGGCGACGTTCTGTGGCAACGGACGGCCGGTGAGCTCTTCGAGCGCCGGGGCGATCTCTGCCGCGGCGATGCCTGCGCGGATCGCGCGTGCGACGCCTTCGCGGGTCAGCTCACAGCGGCAGACCCGATCGCAGGAGCGAAGGGTAAACAGCGGCGCTCGCACCATCAGGCGATCCATCGGGGCGTGCGGTGCGATCGTGATTTCAAAGGTCGGCTCGAGCACAACCGCCGCGCCGCGCTGATGGTCCTGAACGTCGGCCTCGGTGGCAGCGGCGGTTGGCTCAGAGGTTGCTGCCGGGTTTACCGCGACGGACCCCGGGGCGGGCTCCCAGATAACGCCGAGCGCCAGAAGGCCAACCGCCAACTCTACCGCCCAGTCCGTATCCACCATGAGAGAAACCAGAGTTGCAAACCCTTCCATGGTGGTGCAACGGTCCGCCGGAACCGCGGCGATGAGGGCATCCACCACCGCGGCGAGCGCGGTGATGTCCGGCTCTTCATCGGCGATGTCCACGCCCCCGTAGCACAGCGCGGTTGTCGTCCAGAGCAGGGCGTGGCGGCCGCTCGAAGACGAAACCGTGGTCGCCTCGACGAAGCGGTGCGCCGCCTCGCGGTCAAACTCACCGGTGCCGTCGGCGCCCCACGCGATAAGCCCGAGTTGGCCCGCAGCGTCGATCATCGACTCGACCAGTCTCTCTCCATCGTTGCGTGTGGTGACCCAAGGCATGCGCGCGCGGATATCCATCGCCGTGCGTTTTTTGAGGCTTCCGTCTCGCTTCAGGAGGCTCGAACTCTCGCAGACCAGACAGAGAATTCCGAAGAACGCCGTTTCATCGACCGGAGCCGGAGCGCCCGACCAGTCCGACGCGTCGGGTTCGATTGGCTCGAAGGGAATGAGATCGAGCAGGCCAATGCCGGCCTTGCGGAGAGCGGGGGCCACCAGCGGATTGAGGAACAGGGCTCCCGATTTGGGTTCCCGATAGACGAGTAGCCGGTCTTCCAGGTTGACCAGGCGGTGATGCAGGTCGAGGGTATCGGTGCCCAGCGCGCGCAGCGTAAGCAGTCGTGCAACGCCGGCTCCCTGGTCAAAGAGGTCGATCGCGGCGAGGAGTTCCCGGTCGTTGGCGGAAAGTGACGTGACAATGGCGTGCTGAACATCCTCCCGCCGAAGAAAGGCGGCGAGTTGATCCACAAGCTGCGGCTTGTGGTAGGGAGACGAAATCGGACCGAGGTAGTTTCGTACCAGATCAAAGAAGGGCTCATCGGCAACGGTCAGGAGGCTCGCCTTCCAGTGGACGATCTCACCCGCGCGGGGGGTGCCCATCACGCCAGCTCCCACTGCTCAATGTGGTACTGGTAGCCCTGTTCGGTCAGAAACTTCTGCCGGTTGGCCGCAAACTCCTCTTCGGTGGTGTGGTGCGACACCAGGGAATAGAAGAAGGAGTTGCGTTTCTTGGGACGCAGGATGCGCCCGAGTCGCTGTGCCTCCTCCTGCCGGGATCCAAAGGTGCCCGATAGCTGAATGGCAACCGACGCGTCGGGCAGATCGATGGCAAAGTTGGCGACCTTCGAAACCACGATGATCTGCTCACGCTGTTCGCGAAAGGCCCGGTAGATCTCTTCACGCGCGGCGTTGGGGGTCTTTCCGGTGATCAGCGGTGCGCCCAACTCGCGGGCGGTAATCTCCAGCTGGTCGATGTACTGGCCAATCACCAGGATCGAGTCCTCGGGATGGTTCTCGATGAGCTGGCGGGTCACTTCGAGCTTGCGCGGGTTTTCGCTGGCGATGCGAAACTTGCCGCGCTTGTCCGCGACGGCGTAGGGTATCCGCAGCTCGTCGGGCAGGTCGATGCGGATCTCGTAGCAGTTGGCCTCTGCGATCCACCCCTTGGCCTCAAGCTCCTTCCACGGGACGTCGTACCGCTTGGGCCCAACCAGCGAAAACACGTCTTCTTCGCGACCATCTTCCCGCACCAGCGTCGCGGTGAGCCCAAGGCGGCGGACGGCCTGAATCTCGGCGGTGACGCGAAAGACCGGAGCGGGAAGCAGGTGAACCTCGTCGTAGATGATCAATCCCCAGCGACGTTCGCGAAACAGCCGGAAGTGGGGAAAGCTCTGCTCACGATCCGCTCGCCAGACCAGAATCTGGTAGGTCGCCACGGTGACCGGCCGAATGCGTTTGGTGTCGCCGGAGTACTCACCGATATCGTCTTCGGTGATGGTGGTCTTGTCCAGAAGCTCATCGCGCCACTGATGGACCGCCGCCACGTTGGTGGTGAGAATCAGCGTGCTGGTCTGCAGCAGCGCCATTGCCGCCATACCGACCACGGTTTTTCCGGCACCACACGGCAGCACCACGGTGCCAAAGCCGGTGCCGGGAGAACCCCCGCCGAAAAAGGTATCGGCCGCCTCACGCTGGTAGTCTCGCACCGCAAACGCCGCACCGGTCTGGGCTTGGTCGCGAAAGCCGAATGCAAACGGCTCCCCCTCGACGAGGGGTGCCTCGTCCTGCACCGGATAGCCGATGCGGACCATCTCCTGCTTGACCGTGCCACGGTCGTAGAGCGCGAGCAGGAAGCCGTCGCGAGCCGGCTCAAGCAGCTTCGCGAGACGGGTATTGGCGGCCAGTTCGCTTCGCACCGCGGTATCGGGAACGTCGAGAAAGAGCACTTCGTCGTCGCCTTCAACCGCGGTCATCCGGACGGTGCCGAAGCGCGATACGGTGTCCCGGACGAAAAACCGGATATTCTCCGGGATCGGGTAGCGCGAGCACGCTTCAAGGCGGGCGAGGATCGTGGATGCATCGAGCCCGGCCGACGCCGCGTTCCACAGCGACAGCGGCGACATGCGATAGGTGTGCATGTGCTCGGGAGATTTCTCGAGTTCAGCAAAGGGCGCAACCGCGTCCCGAGCAGCGGCAAACCCCGGATCGTGCACGTCGATCAGGAGGGTGCCGTCGCTCTGAACAATCAGCGCCTGTGCCGGGGTACCGCTCACCCCGCCGCCGCCGCGTGCTGCAGTTCGCGCACCGCGTTCCACGCCAGGAATCCCGCACCAACTTCGAGGGCGGCCTCATCGACCACCAGCCGCGGGCTGTGAAGCGGTTCGCTTCGCTCGAGGCGGTCCGGCGGACAGACCCCCAGGTTGTAGAAACATCCGGGGAGTGCCCGACCGTAGTACGCGAAGTCTTCGCCGCCCATGGTGAGGGGAAGTGGTTGTACGCGTTCGGCTCCCACGTAGAGCCGGGCGTTCTCCTCGATGCGGGCGGTCAGGTCAAGATCGTTCATCAGGCTTGGATACCCGATCTGAATCTCAACCTCGCATGTGCCGTTCATTGCCTCGGCGGTTCTGGTTGCGATCCGTCGGATATGATCGTGTGCGGCCATGCGCCACGTTTCGTCCACCGTGCGGAAAGTGCCCTCCATGGTGACCTCGGTGGGAATTACGTTGGTGGCTCCGCCGGCGATAACCTGCCCGATGGAGAGAACCGTGGGAACCTCGGGCGGGGCAAGGCGACTGGACACCTGCTGAAGAGAGAGGATGATCTGCGCCGCGATGGTGACGGGATCCACCAGCTGATCGGGGTTGGCGGCGTGTCCTCCGCTGCCCCTGATGCGAAGGAAGAGGTCGTCGACCGAAGCCATGAACAGTCCCGAGCGGAAACCAATGACTCCCGTGGGCAGGGTGGGGTTGATGTGCTGGCCCACCGCCACGGTGGGTACGGGGTTGGTCAACACCCCATCGCGGATCATCGCCTGCGCGCCGCCGGGGAGTTTCTCTTCGGCCGGCTGGAAGATGAGGCGAATCACGCCGCCAAACTGCTCGCGGATCTGCTGCAGTATTCTGGCGGCGGTAAGCAGACAGGCGACGTGGGCATCGTGGCCGCACGCGTGCATCACCCCGGGCCGGGTGGAGGCAAAGGGGAGACCGGTCTGCTCGGTGATGGGCAGGGCGTCCATGTCGGCGCGCAGGACCACAACCGGTCCCGGCGACCCACCGGGAATGGTTGCGACCACACCGTAGCCTCCGATGCCGGATACGCAGTCGATGCCCCAGTCGGTCAGGGTTCTTGCGATGTACGCCGACGTCTCCCGTTCCTGGAACGAGAGCTCGGGGGCCGCGTGCAGGGTGCGCCGATGGGTGATGGTATCGGCAGCGTATCGGGCGGCGAGGTTTTTGACGGTGCTCGGTGTATTCATGGCGGCTGCTCCAAATGTAGAGCGAATATCGGGTGCGTGGCAAGCGATTGCCGAAGGGCAATTGCCGAACGGTCTTTCATTCGCGAACCCCGCGCACTATACTTGAAGCAGCGAGGAACCGGTGGCAAACAGCGTAAAGACCTTCGTGATCGATACCAACGTCCTGATTCACCGCGCCGACGCCATTCTGAGTTTCCGGGACAACGAGGTCGTGGTGCCGCTGTGGGTGCTCGAAGAGCTCGATCAGCTCAAGACCTATAGCGACGAGCGGGGCCGGAACGCCCGCCACGCCATCCGTTTCCTGGACGCGGCGAGCAAGAAGGGCGACCTCAGCACCGGCGTGAAGATCGAAAACGGAATCACGCTGCGCGTGGCACTGACCCATCGGCAGCACAAGACCGGTGATGTCCTTCTTGATCGCGCCGACAACAAGATTATTCTCACCGCCTACCAGCTCGCGCAGGAAGGCAAACGGGTCTTCTTTGTTTCCAAGGACATCAACGCGCGCGTCAAGGCAACCGCCCTCGGCATCAAGGCGGTGGATTACGAGAAACAGAAGGTCAACATCGACGAGCTCTACTCCGGCATGACCGAACAGGACCTGGGATCCGAGGCCATGGATGGCCTGATTGACAGCGGCAGAATGGATTGGAACGACGTGGTGCCTCCCAACCACTGCTACCTTTTTCGGGAACATCAGAGTGAACGAACCGCGATCGCCCGGTATGACGACGAAACCGGGGATCTGCAGTACGTCGATCACAAGATGCCGTCGGTTGCCGGGATCCGCGCGCTCAACGATCAGCAGCGCGTGGCCTTCGAGCTGCTCTTGAATGAAAAGATCCAGCTGGTGACGCTGGTGGGCAAGGCGGGCACCGGCAAGACCCTGCTGGCGATTGCCGCGGGCCTCAAGCTCACTCTCGAAGATCACGCCTACACCCGGGTGATGGTCAGCCGGCCCGTGGTTCCCCTCGGGAAGGATATTGGCTATCTGCCGGGCGCCAAGGGCGAGAAACTGTCGCACTGGATGCAGCCGTTGTTTGACAACCTGGACTATATCCTGTCGGTCTACAAGCGGCCCAACGTGAAAACGGTAGAACAGCTGGTGAACTCCAACGCAATCGAGCTGGAGGCGCTGGCCTTTATCCGCGGGCGTTCGTTGCCGGGACAGTACATCATTATCGACGAGGCGCAGAATCTGTCACCCCACGAGATCAAAACCATTGTGTCGCGCGCCGGTGAGGGGTCCAAGCTGGTGCTGACCGGCGATCCTTACCAGATCGACAGCCCCTATCTGGATGCCAACTCCAACGGGCTCACCTATCTGGTGGAAACCTTCAAGGGACAACCCCTCTTCGGGCACGTCACGCTGACCCACTCCGAGCGCAGCAAACTGGCCGAACTTGCCGCGGAGCTGCTGTAATGGGTGAAAAGCAATATGGATGAGCGCATGACCCGCCTGGAGGAGTTTGAAGAGATGGTTGACGTGGCCCTCGACGGCGTTGCCCGCACGGTCTACGGTTCGGTTGCAGAGCGGCTCGATCGCTG
Organism: Spirochaetaceae bacterium; assembly: GCA_007693485.1. Classification (GTDB taxonomy): domain Bacteria; phylum Spirochaetota; class Spirochaetia; order DSM-27196; family PWMO01; genus PWMO01. Next base: position 3,000 of record REDM01000219.1, on the reverse strand, counting down.
CGCGGTACTTCTGAACGAGATGGAAGCCGAACTGGACGCGTTTCTTCTCCAAAAAACTCCAAACTGACACGGTGTCGGCGCAGGCAGTCGACAGAAAAAAGCACAATTTTAGCACCACTGTCGGTACACTTCCGGGTACGCTGTGCCGATGATAGAAACGACCGACGTCTGAAGAGGGAGTAATGTGAAACGACCCGTCTGTATCGTGGTAGCGATGCTCTGTTCGTGCGTGCTGTGGGCCGACCTGCAGTTTGCCGGACTCGACCTCTCTCCCGCCGACGAGCTGCTGTTCACCGCGTCGGCGGCTGCGCCGCCCTTTGGTCGGTACGAGACGCTGTTCCTGGCCGATTTGAGCAGTCAAACGATGCGCCAGCTCACCGTCTTCCCCGAGCGCATCACCTTTCTGCCTCACAGCGGGCAGCTTCAGTACCAGAACCGCTTTGGAGTCTTTCGGACTAATACCGCCCTGGAGGCACCGCAGCCGGTGGACGGCTTTCCCGCCTTTATCCATGGGCGCACCAGTGACAGCGGCAAAACCATGCCGATCGAGGCGTCTCCCGATGGGCGCTACCTGGTATACACCGATGCAACCGGCATCGCCCACGGTGACCTGATTCTCTACGACACCCAGAATAACAGCTCGCGCGTCATCGTAGAGCAGATAGAGCTCTCACTGTCGGCACCACCGGTGGTCTGGTCACCCGACTCGTCGCTGTTTGTCTACCGGAAGGCCGGTGGGCTCTACATCTTCTCCGTCACCCGGGAAGCCGAGGGACGGCAGCTTGGCGAAGAGTTGCGACGTATCGGTCCGGGAGGGATTGCCTCGGTTCGTTGGTCGGAGACGGGCGATCTTTTTTACGTCCGTGGCTCGATGGTCTACCGCATCGCGCCCCCGGAGTTCTTCGTACGCGCCTTCTATCAGGACCTGGCGCGCACGGGGACCATCGTCGGAAAGATTCCCTTCGCGTTTGACCCCAACTTTGACTCGTTCTGGATATCCCCCGACAGTCGCTCGCTGCTTCTGAATAAGGGCGGGAACAATCTGTTTCTCTACCTGCTGTCCGCCGAAGACTTCGGGACCGACCTTGGTGTACTGCAGCTTCCCTACGTCCGCCTCCCGCGCAGCTCGCGGGTTCAGCGCGTGTTGTGGAGTCGCGCCAATATCATCACCCTGCTGATCTCTTCCATTGAGTCGGGGCGCCCGACGCGGTCGGTGTTTCGCATGGTGCCCGAGGGGCGCCTGGAGTTTCGGCTCGAGCGGCTCTCGGCCGGTGAGGCGGTCCGGGACGCGGTTCTCGCTCCCGACGGAAGTCGGGCCGCGGTTCTGCTCGATCGCGGGGTGAGCATCGTCGATTATCGAAGCTGGCAGCCGCAGCGGTTTATCGCCCACGTCGACCCGCTTCATGCGGTGTGGACCGGGGACGAGACCGTGGTGGTTGCCGGAAGGACGATCACCGAGCGTATTGCCCTGCGCACCGGAAGCGCGCGCGTGATCGCACTGTCTCAGGTGGAACGCTACGGGTTCTCGGATGGCGAGATCGTGGCGGATGCCCATCAGATGAGCTTTCGCTTCGATCGCGACGAGCATCGCTTTGTGGCCACTACTCCCGTCACCCGCCGCGCGGCTTCCACCGCGTCTCGACGGTTCCGCGTTTTTCTGGAGACGTTGCGCTCCGGCAGTTATCAGAACATCATCATGGTGCGCGATATCGTCGGCGTCCGGACCGCATCGCTGTTTCTTCCGCCTCAGCGCACCTACGAGCCCTTTCCCGCTGAGGACGAACCGGTGAGCTTCACCGTGTTCAACCACGGGTCACGAATCCGTCGGCGTGAACTCGCGTTTGCGATCAACGCGATCGATTCGGTCGAGGGTCTCTCGGACATTCTGAAAACACTCGCCGACTACTCGATCCGCACGACCTTCTTTGTTAACGGTGACTTCATGCGAAGGCACCCCGATGCGGTGCGAGAGATTTCGCTCGCCGGTCACGAGGTGGGTTCACTCTTCTTTACCTACTTTGACATGACCGACGCGCGCTTTGATGTGAATGCAGAGTTCATCAAGCGCGGGCTCGCGCAGACCGAGGACCAGTTCTTTGAGACCACGGGCTCCGAGCTGAGTCTGATCTGGCACACTCCGTTCTACTTTGTCAGCCCCCCGATCCTCCAGGCGTCGCGCGAGCTGGGGTACACCTTTGTAGGGCGGGACGTTGACTCCCTCGACTGGGTTCCCCGTCGTGACGACAGCGGACTGTCGCGCCTCTATCTGCCGACCGCGCAGATCATCGAGCGGGTAGTTGGCGAGAGTCGTCCCGGATCGATCATTTCGATGACGGTGGGAGTACCCCTGGAAGGCGAAAGCTTCGGTGGTCGCGACGACTATCTGTTTCAGCATCTGGATCTGCTGATCAACCGGCTTATGGAGCGCGGATACTCGGTGGTTCCCGTGTCGGAGCTGATGGACCGTGCTCGGTGAGTACGAACGTGTGGTGGAAAACACCATCAAACCTTGAGATTACCGGTGGGGTGGGGTACACTGTGCTTTGTCGCCCCGCCCCAGCCTGAGGAAGGAGACAAGAATCATGCAAGCCAATCCGGTCGGTGCCTACAAACAGACTCGAGTGCGAACCGCCAGTCAGGGACGGATCATCGTGATGCTCTACGATGAAGCGATCCGGCAGCTGGACCTCGCTACGCGTGCGCTCTCGGAGGGGGTCAAGGCATTTGACCGCGTGAACGCGGCGGTCTCCAAAACGCAGGAGATCATAACCGAGCTGACGGTTGCGCTGGACTTCGAGAAGGGTGGAGCCTTCGCCCAGAGCATGTTCAACCTCTATATGTTTTTCAACCGCCAACTGACCGACGCCAATCTGCAGAAGAACGGCGACGATTTGACGAAGATTCGCGGCTTGCTGGCTGAACTCCGTGACGCCTGGAACGAGGCCGAGAAGAAGACCATGTTCGACGGGGGACCGGCCTCCGGCGTGAATATCGCGGGGT
>REDM01000243.1 GCA_007693485.1 Spirochaetaceae bacterium | reverse complement strand
GGTGAGATCGCAATGAACGGAGTCCGCGGTTCCACGCTCGTGCTGGCACTGGTGCTGTTCGGGGCCGCCATCGGTACGACCGTGCCGGTGGTACTGCAGGCACAGGAGCTGCCCAAACCGCCCGAAGCAGACGTGACCGGTCCGGTGGTGACCGTTGTCCTCGACGAGCTGGTGACCGTCGGCAGCAGCGCCAGTTCCCAGGGAGAGGTCGAGCGCCGTGAGGTGACGATCTTCGACGAGGAGAACGGACGGATCCTGCGGCAGGAGCGCTACGCTCCCCGGGATTCGCTTCGTTCCCGCTCTGCCTTCGAGTACGACGACGCGGGGCGACTGGTGCAGGTTCGGAGTCACGATGGTGATGGGGTTCTCCAGTGGAGGCGCGAGTACCGCTATACCGATTGGGGGGACCTTGAGCGGGAGATCTCCCACGGCCCATCCGGACGGATCGAGCTGGTCACGGCGTATCAGTATGCCGCGGGAGAGCTCGAGCAGGTGACGCAGTACCGCTTTGGAACCGAGGTGCTCTGGCGGCGAGTCTATCGCCGTGATGACGACGGTGCGCTCTCCTGGGATCTGGTTGGTGCGGAAGGAGAACGCATCAGGCAGGTCCGCCAGCGCTTTGACGAACGACAGCGGCCGGTGCTGCAGCAGAGCTTCGATCAGATGGGAGCCATCTGGGAGGAGGTTCGTCACCGGTACGAGGATGGCCGCGAAGTGGTGCGGCGCTACGGCCCCGGCGAGCAGCTTCTTGAGGAGCGGATCACCCACTTCGACCTCCAGGACAGCCCCATTCGTCAGGAGGTGCGGCGGGGCAACAGCGAGGCGGTGTCGGTGGTGACCCACGAGTACCGGTACGACCGGAACGGCAATTGGGTGGAGCGCTACACGGTTCATTTTGGCGAGGACGGTCAGATCACCCGTCGGATCGAGGCGCGGCGCCGGATCGAGTACCCCGCGGGGGGCGGGCGGTGAAAACCAGTCGGTCTCTGTTCGCGCAGGCGTTCCTGGTCCTGCTCCTCTCGCAGGTGATTCTTGTCGCCGGGCTCTCTGGTGTCTTCGTCTTCGCGGTGCAGCGCTCGGTGGAGAGCTGGAACATCGACCGGGGACAGCAGCTCCAGAATCTGCTCATCCCCGAGATCTCCCGGGTTTACCGCACTCACGGCCGGCTGCCGGAGGCCGCCCTGCACCCCGCGCTCGATCCCTTCATCACCGGAACGGTCACCACATACATCACCAACGCCGCGGGGCAACCGGTCTATCTGAACGTCGCCGGGCAGCAGTACTCGGTCCACGACACCGAGGTTCTGCACGAGCAGCTGCGGCAACTGCCGGAAATCATGCGGTCCCCGGCGGTCATCCTGGAAGGGGGCAGGGTGGTGGGGTATCTCTACACGGACACCCGGCGCTTTCGTGAGGACCTGACAAACCGGCGGCTCTTGCAGAGTCTGTTTACCGTCGCCCTTGGCGGCTCCATGGCCGCCCTCATTGGAGCGTTTCTGGTGGCAATTCTTTTTTCGCGGCTGCTGGCGCGGCGGGCAGGCGAGCTCGCCCGGGGGATCACCGAGCTTGCCGGGGGGAGCCGGGCGGTTCTCTTTCCAACCGGCGGTCCCGAGGAGCTGCAGCAGATCGCGCGGTCCGCGGCAATCCTGCAGACGCAGCTCAGCCTCGAGGAGGACCTGCGGAGGCGCTGGACCGAGGACATCGCCCACGATCTGCGTACGCCGGTCACGGCGCTGAAGACGCAACTCGAGGGCATGACCGAAGGGTATATCGCGGTGACGCCCCAGCGGACGGAGCTGCTCTTTCAGGAAGTGTTGCGAATCGAGCGGCTGGTGACGGATCTGCGGGAGCTCAGCACCGTGGAGTCTCCCGAGGCGTCGCTGACGATCGCCCCGGTCGATCCGGTCGCGTTTACCACCGAGCTTCGCTCCGGGTACCGCGCGAGCAGCCGCGAGCAGGGGGTTGAGTTTGTCGTTGACGCCGGTGGTGGTCCCTTTCCGGCGGACGAGCATCTCTTGCGGCGCGCGGTGGGAAACGTTCTGGACAACGCATTCCGGCACGCCTCCGGTCCGGCGCCGCGGGTGGTTCTGCGCACCCGGCGGGATCGTTCGGGCTTCTGGATCGAAGTTGCCAATACCGGTGAGATCGACGAGGCGGAGCTGCCGCGGGTGTTCGATCGCTTCTATCGCGGGCAGAACGCCACCGGGACCCAGGGGTCTGGGCTGGGCCTCTCCATCGCGCGCGCCATCGTCATGCTCCATCGCGGGTCTATCGGGATGACCTGCGGCGACGGGGTCACGACGGTGCGGGTCCGTCTGCCTCCGGGGTAAACCGGTAGCCGTAGCCGCGTACGGTGGAAATCCAGCCGCTGTCGCCGAGGTGCATGCGGATGTTCGCAATGTGGGTGTCCACGGTTCGCCCGGAACCGCCGTGCAGATACCCCAGGCACTCACCCAGGATTCGCTCGCGCGAAACCGCCTGCTCCGGGCGAAACGCAAGGTAGGAGAGAATTTCCCACTCGGCGTTGGTCAGGTGGACCTCGTCGCCGTTGAGGCTCGCTTTGCGCTGGGTGGTATCAAGCTCAAGGCGCTGCGCGCCCCGTCGCCAGACTCCGCGGGTGCGTACCACGTCGCCACCGGGTACGGCACGACGCAACACCGCTTCGGTGCGCAGGAACAGTTCCTTGGTGGAGAAAGGTTTCACAATGTAGTCGTCGGCGCCCAGTTCAAAGCCCATCACCCGGCTTGATTCGGAGTCGCGGGCCGTCAGAAAGAGGATCGGCACGTCCGACTGCTCGCGTATGCGGCGGGCCACCACAAACCCGCTCAGGTCGGGAAGCATCACGTCCAGGATCACGGCATCGGGAGGCGCGGTTGAAAGGGCTTCCAGCACCGGCTCGCCGCGCTCGAAGGCACAAACCTCGTAGTCGTGGAGTTGAAAGTACTCCACCACGCCGTCGAGGATGAGCTGGTTGTCTTCGACCACGTAGATTCTCTTCACCGATCGTATTCCTTCCATCAACCATTGTATCCCAGAACCCGTATTGACGAAACCTTGACAGTTTCCGGGCCGTTCCTTGGCAGAGATCCGCTATCATGGAACCAGGAGGATGCACCATGGCACACACAGATTACGAACAGATGAAAGATCAGATCCAGAAAAGGATCAACCAGGAACCGTCCATCGCGGATCCCTCGAGGATCAGCGTGCGCGCCGAGAAGGTTGGTGGACTTTTCAACCGCCACCCCGTAGTTATTCTCGAGGGCACCATCAGTAATGAGACGGAAGGCCAGCGAGCCGCCGAGGTCGCCCGGGCTGTGCTTGGGAACAGCGATGCGGTGGAAATCGAGAACCGGCTCGTGGTCCCGCTGGTGTAAGGATCCGGTGATCCCGGTTCGGAGAATGTCCGACCACAAAAAAGACCCCTTTCACTCCGTCGGGAGGAAAGGGGTCTTTGTGTAGGGTTCCAACGCTACTGCAAACGTTCCAGCGCCTGCTGCAACTCGGGGTTCCGCTGAACCTCGTTCACCAGCTCGTTGAACCGCGCCACCGAGAGGCCCACATCTTCAACAAGCGCAATCATCTGCTCCTGACTGGCCATCTGAATCTCACCAATCTCATCGACCGTTTCCTGATACGCTACCGCCTCCGACTGCTCAACGGTGGGTGGTACCGCGCCGGTAGTCTGGACTTCCTGGTGGATCTCCATGAAGCGCGTGTCATCGATGGGTGCCGCAGCAATGATCTGCTCGATCTCCGCATTGGTGCTCTGCTGAATATCCTGGACGCGTATCAGCGCCCCCGCGAAGTTCTCAAACTCTGAGGACTCCGGATTCACCTGTGCCGCAGCCACGCCGGCAACTGCCATCAGGACCACAAGAACGGCTATGATCAGCCGCGTCGTTTTGTCTGTTCTGTATCGTTTCATACCCCTACGGTATCGAAACGATGTCAGCGCCACGACCAGATCGTGTCAAGATTCTGCAAAGTCCGGTCGCGCCGTCAGCCTCCGGTGCGTTTCTGGGACGCCGTGCCGAGGGCCTGGGTCACACGGTCCAGGAAGATCGCCAGAATCACAATCGCAATGCCGCCTTCAAACCCTACGTCAATCCGCAACTGCGTAATGCCCCGCAGTACTTCGTTTCCCAGCCCGCCGGCTCCAATCATTCCGGCGATCACCACCATGGAGAGCGCGAGCATGATCGTCTGGTTGATTCCCGCCATGATCGTGGGAAGCGCCACCGGGAGCTCCGCCTTCAGAAGCATCTGCCGATTCGTGCATCCAAACGACAGTGCCGCCTCTTTTATCTCCTTGGGTACCTGGCGGATCCCGAGGTTTGTCAGGCGCACCGCCGGGGGAAGGGCAAAGACCAGCGTTGCAATCACGCCGGGCACCGGCCCGAGGCGAAAGAACAGAACCGCCGGGATCAGGTAGACAAACGCAGGCAGGGTCTGCATGAAGTCCAGGGTGGGCCGCATGACGTTCCACACCTTGTCGCTCTTGGCTCCCCAGATCCCCAGAGGCACCCCCAGAACCAGGGCGATCACCACCGAGCTGAATACCAGCGCGAGGGTGCTCATTGTCAGGGTCCACAGCCCCATGTACCAGATGAGACCAAACCCGAGGAACGTAAAGACTCCCACGCCCTTGCTGGCTACAAACCACGCGATGGCGGTAAAAATCCCGATCATTACAAACGTTGGTGGAGTCTGGAGCACCCACCGCGAGATGCCGAGCATACCGTTGACGCCGTCGCTGATGATGCTGAACAACCAGCCCATATTGTTCCGGAGCCAGGTAACGATCACCTCGAAACCGCCCCCAATATCGATTATCGATCTGATATCCATGTATTACTCCCCATCCTGCAGTGCGCCTTGCACCGTATCGTTCAGCGCGTCCTGCAAATCGCTGAGGGTCTGCGGCATTTCCGTTTCAGACCCCTCGTAGCCCTTGTTGACCTCGGCGATGATCGCTGCCCGACTTACCGCCCCCTGAAAGTGCCCGTTCTCGTCGATCATCGCGATGGGATATCCCGTCGCAATCGCCGTCGCCAGCAGGTCCGATATTGGCGTGGAGGGCGACGTGGTGTAGACGTCGTTTTTGATGATCACGGCAAGGTCTTTCTCACCTGTCTTCTGCAATGCCACGGCGTCGTCAATGGTGACAATGCCTTTCAGGTGTCGGTCGACGTCGGTCACAAAAACCGAGGAAATCTGGCTGCGCTCCATCGCCCGAATCGCCGCCTTCAGCCCCTCACTGGGATAGGTTATCGTTGTCGCATGACCTCCCACGGTGGCCGCGGTAATCACTCTGGTTCGATCCACGTTCTGAACAAAGCGCTTCACGTACTCGTCGGCAGGCTGGGAGAGAATCTCTTCGGGGGTGCCAATCTGCCGTACTCGCCCGTCGGGGCCCAGTATGGCAATTCGGTCACCCAGTTTGAGCGCCTCGTCCAGGTCATGGGTAATAAAGACAATCGTCTTGTGCAGCCGCGCCTGCAACTCCAGCAGCTCGTCCTGCATCTGAGTCCGGATCAGCGGATCGAGGGCGCTGAACGCCTCGTCCATGAGCAGGATTTCGGGGTCGTTTGCCAGAGCCCGGGCAAGCCCGACCCGCTGCTGCATCCCCCCGGAGAGCTCTGATGTCAGGCTCTGTTCAAACCCTTCCAGCCCTACCAGCTTGATCGCATCAAGCGCTTTCTTCCGGCGTTCTTCCTTATCCATGTTGCTGATCTCGAGTCCAAACTCGACATTGCCAACAACATTTCGATGGGGAAGAAGACCGAAGTTCTGGAACACCATCGACATCTTGTAGCGACGCACTTCGCGAAGCTTTTCCGCCCCCATTTTCATCACATCTTCCCCGTCGATCAGGATCTCTCCCGCCGTTGGCTCGATCAGACGATTGAGACAGCGAATAAACGTCGATTTTCCACTGCCGGAAAGCCCCATGACAACAAAGGTCTCCTTTCGCTCAATCGCGAAGGTCGCCCCGTTGATTGCGATGGTGCATCCCGTCTTCTTCAGGATTTCTCCCTTACTTATCCCTTTCTTGATCATCGGAATTGCCCGTTTGGGGTTGGGTCCGAAGATCTTGTACAGATCGTTCACTTGAATCAGTGCCATGTTTGTCCTCGTGTACTGGCTTTCGCTCCGGAATCGGAGCAGAGCAAAAAAAGAGGGTGCGATGTCGCACCCTCCCCGGCAGCATGTGCTGCAATCAGTTCGGCAACCAGCCGGCCCAGATGTCTCTGTTCTGCTGTCCCCATTCCCGAGCCGCGTCAAGCGTATTCAGGTTGGAATCAGCGATGTGAAGCATCAGCGAACCGATGGTGTCGTTGGTCCAGAAGACGTTGTCAAAGAACTCTGCAACTTCAGGAAAGTCCTCAACTGCGCCGGGACGTCCCAGGATGTAGATGTCATCAATCGGGAAGATCTCCTGGCCGTCCTGTTCCAGAATCACCAGGGGAAACCGTCCAAACATCGAGTGGGGCTGCCATCCCATGCCAACCACGTACTCTTCGTTCGCAATAGCGGCTTCCAGGGCCGCCATCATTGCCGGGCCGGAGGACGGAAGCAGTTCAAGACCCGCTTCTGCGAGCCCGTAGGCCGGGATCAGCTCTTCTTCGGTCTTGATCATCATGCCGGCGCCGGCATCAATTCCGGTAATCTGTCCGCCAAGCTTCTCAACTACTTCGGGACGGGCAAGATCCGAAAGCTTCGTCACGCCGTCGTCGTACATGTACTGCGGCACGATCAGGCCCGTCACGCCCTCTTCGTAGATCGTCGATACTTTCACGACGTCGGTTCCCTCGGTGTACACCGTGTGAAGACCGGGGAGCCACGCTTCCATGAAGAAATCCTGGTCTCCGGCTGCAACGGATGCGATCGCGGGACCAACATCAGCTGCGGTCAGCTCAACGTTGTATCCAAACTCGTCTTCCAGAACAGCTCCCAGAAAGTGGGTCCAGGCAACGCCTTCTTCCCAGTTAACGTAGACCAGGCGGATCGTCTCCCGCTGCTCAGTCTCTCCAGCGGCAAACAGCATCGCCGGAACAAGGCTCATTACAAGCGCAAGCGCAATTAACTTTGTCAATATTTTCATACACACTCCTTTTCGTGTCTTGTCTTTTACTACCGGTATAGTAGCCAAATCCGGGGAAAAGGTCAAGCAACCGGTGTGACACTACCGGTCATTGGATTGAGTATTTCTTTGTAGAATGGCAATTTAAACAAATTTTCGTGAAAATTGCCGTGGTTTTTAGTTATGCCACTACATATTTGTTCACTATCTACTTTATCGGGAAAACGGTTCAGCCGCCTGTCACGCGATCGTTTTCCAGTGAAGGACGCCGATGACACGATCAGTTACTCGGCCTATACTCAATCTCAGGCAAAGTGGGTCAGTAGGCGCGCTGCTGACTCGCCCGGCTCCGGATCACTCTCCAAGCCCACGTTGGCACGCAACACGTCGGCACATATCAGGAACAACGTACATGAGAATTTTCCAGTGCGATCACTGCGGGCAACCGGTATATTTTGACAACGGTCGGTGTGAGGGGTGCGGCTCACTCCTGGGGTTTCTTCCGACGAAACTGATGTTCATCGCGGTCGGCCAACGAGATGGGGGATGGTCGGCGCTGGCGCAACCAGGCTTGGCGGTTCAGTTTTGCCTCAATTACACTCACGGTGCGTGCAACTGGCTGATTGAAGCTCATGACACCCAGGGCTACTGTCGGTCCTGTCGGCTCAACCAGACCATTCCGCCGCTGAACAACGAGCAGAACCTGGAGGCGTGGCGCGCCCGCAAGGGAAGAACGAGACCGTGAAGCCTGATGAATCGCTCTCTCGCCGCACGCCGGTTGTCGCACTGGATCGCTGCGGCGCGTAACGAACCCTGCAATCCGGCTGCCCGACGCGGCTCGTTTCCATTTTTCCAAAAACTGCTTGACACCACAACCGACTCGGTGTACTGTGTAAAAACAAACCGACGGTCGGTTTGTTTTGAAGCCGAACCGTCGACCGGAGAGGGATACCGTGGGATCAAAAGCAACCAAAGATGTCATCATCGCCACCGCGGCACGGCTGTTCTCCCTGCACGGATACGAGAACACCAGCGTTCAGGAGATCATCGACACCGTCGGGGTTTCCAAGGG
>REDM01000204.1 GCA_007693485.1 Spirochaetaceae bacterium | reverse complement strand
AGCGCTTGGGCATCAGCCCTTCGGTCTTTCCGAGATCGACAAAGATATTGCCGTTTCGCTCGCGCTGGTAGTAGCCAATGATCATCTCTCCGACTTTATCGATGAACTCGGAGTAGAGGGTATCTTTCTGGATCTCGCGCAGCGTCTGCTTTGCTTTCTGCTTTGCGCTTTGCACGGCAACGCGATCAAACTCCATTGGGTTGATCTCGATAAGCATCTCGTCACCGATCTCAGCTTCAGGACTGAAGGTAAGCGCCTCTTCCAGATCGATCTCCGTCACGGGATCGTAGACGTCTTCCACAATCTCCTTGCGGGCAAAAAGGGTGACGCCCTCTTCTTCTTCGCTGAAGCGAACAACCGCATTGTCGGATGTGCCAAACTTTCGTTTGTACGCAGCGAGCAGAAACTCCTCGATGGTACGATGAATCAGTTCTTCGGAGATGCCTTTTTCCTGCACCAGAAGGCGAATTGCCTCGTAGAGTTGCGATGACATGGTCGTTTCCTAGACCTCCTGTGAATCGTCCAGACGGGCTTTCTGAATATCGGAATACTGAATCGTCGTCGATTCTTCGCCGCTTCGCACAACGACACTGTTCTCGTCACACGAGTCAATGATCCCGCCGATCCATTCGGCCTGACTCTTTGACAGAATGCGCACACCCTTCCCGAGAAACACGCGGTACTCACGGGGCAGCCGAATCGAGCGCTCGATACCCGGAGACCCAACCTCTATGGAGAGATCGCGGTCAGGGGACGCTGCCTCCAACAAGGGAACCACCATGCGATGGATCTCCGCGCAATCATTGATGCCGACCCCCGAATCGCGGAACAGTACAATGTGCACCCGCAACGCGTCACGAACAATCTGAGCGCGCACGTCGACAAGCTGCATTCCGCTGCCTTCCACGATCGGCTCTACCTGTGAGAAAATGCGATCTTCGAGCGTCTCGCCGGTCATTGGTGTCCCTTCGCGTATTCGAAAACAAAAAAAGAGTCGGCACGCGACTCTTTTGACATAAACGGCAAAAGTTTCACGTACACAATACCCATTCGCTCCGTGAGTGTCAATCGGCTCAGAGATCCATGGCGATGGTCAACGCGTCGACCCTGCACGCTCCATGCTTCCGCAGCACGCGCGCGCATTCCTGCACCGTCGCTCCGGTAGTGTACACGTCATCGATCAGCATAACCGACGCGCCGACAATTTCACCGACGCGCGCGCGCCCTTTTTGGCCGGCGATGATCTTGCCCGACAGGTTACGCTGCCGCTCCTGGTATCCAAGGTCTTTCTGCCGCCTGCCCCGCGATCGCCTCAGGCAATCCTGCACCGGCACACCGTAGCGGCGCGCCATCTCCGCGGCAATGACGCCGCAGTGGTCCCAGCCGCGACGGCGGCACCCACTGGGGTTTCCGGGCACGGGGACCACCACCGACGAGCCACCGCGCCGTTCCCACTCCTGCCACAGCAGATTGGCAAAGAACACGCCAAGAGGCTTGATGCCGCGAGCCTTGTAGGCCCCGATCAGCGCCGCCATGACAGCATCGTACCCGTAGAGCGAACGGTGCGTTGCGTACGCGTATTCGCGCTCGCGACATATCAGACATCGAGTGTCCTCGCTGATGAGCGGCACACCGCAACAGTCGCAGCGATCTCCGTCCAGAAGACGGAGTCTGCCGACACATTCCCCACAGACGGGAGCGGAACCGATTCGGCATTCGCCAAGCAGGCACCCGCATACCACGCATCGTTCAGGAATAATCAGGTCAAGAATTCGCAACACTGGCGAGATGGTGTTCATACCCTTCTCTAACGGGGCTGATTTTCTCCCTGATTCATCTTGCGCGCAGTTCCGTTGCACCCGTATACTACACAGAGCCATGGCCAACCACGATCCAAACACCTACACCATCATTTTTGCCGGCGGCGGCGCGGCGGCCCTCTCGCTGGCTGCGCAGCTGGTACAGAGTCCTCTGTCTCACCTTCGGATGCTCATCCTCGATCCGGATCCCAAGGATCGCAACGACCGAACCTGGTGTTTCTGGAGCACGGAGCCGGTATTTTGTGAGTCGATTGTGTCTCACCGCTGGAATCACCTCGCCTTTGTCTCCGACGGTACCAACCTTCACCTTGACACCCACCCCTACGACTATCGCGTGATTCATTCGATCGATTTTTACCGCCACACACACTCGATTCTGGAGGCAAGCGGCCGAGTGCATGTTGTGCAGGCTTCGGTCGAATCAATCACCGATGCCGGAAACGAAGACGACATGGCGACCGTGATCGCCGATGGTGTTACATACCGTGCGGATTGGGTGTTTGACAGCCGATGGGTTGCCGTTGCGTACCGGGGAACGGATCCTCGGTGCCACTATCTGCAACAGCACTTTCTCGGTTGGACCATTCGCACCCCCGACGACCGATTCACGCCCGACCGCGCCACACTCTTTGACCTGCGCGTACCACAGGACGGGGTGTTTCGGTTTGTCTATACCCTCCCCTTCTCCACCCGCGAAGCGATGGTCGAGTATACGCTGTTTTCCGCCGACCTTCTCGCACCGCCGCAATACCGAAAAGCGCTGGAAACCTACCTCAGCGATCAGCTTGGCATCACTGAGTATGAAATCCTCGACGAGGAGTCGTGCGTCATACCCATGACCGACGAGTCCTTTCCCCGCGCTGCGGGCAAGAAAATCATGCGCATCGGAACGCGTGGCGGCCGAGTCAAGGCGTCCACCGGCTACGCCTTTCTGCGCATTCAGCAGGACAGCGCCGCCATTGTTCGTTCGATGATCGAGCGGGGAACCCCCTTCCACAACCGACGGCCACCGCGTCGGTACCACACCTTCGATGCCATGCTTCTGCAGATCCTGTTTCGCAGAGGCGAGCGAGGAAAAGAGGTGTTCACCGCCCTGTTCACCAGGAATCCCGTCAGCCGCATCTTTCGGTTTCTCGACGAAGTGGGAACCGTACGGGAGAATCTTCTGCTCATGGCAACCGTTCCCTGGTTTCTGTTCATTCGAGCCTGGTTCGCAATTCGATTCAGCAAGCGCGTCTAGCGGAGGACAAACAGCGTGGTACTACAGCTCCGGCACACCCTCAGCGGACTCCCACTGACCGCAACGGTGTTTCTGACACTCTGGCTCCTGGTCATGATTCTGGTACCCGTTCTCAAATGGGTGTGGGGTGACGGCGCCGAACGGCTCGGCATTTCGCTGGGGGTGGTGTTTCAGGCTGCCACCATCGTGGTGCTGTTGGCGGTGAGCCTTCCCCCGGCCGTTGTGGTGGCCATCTGTATCGCCGTACCCGGCCTCGGCTGGTTGTCGGAGTTCATTGGGTGCCGCACCGGCATTCCCTTTGGCCGGTATCACTACACCGCGGTGCTGCAACCGCAGCTGCTTCGAGTTCCGGCGGTGATTCCCCTCGCATGGCTGATGATGATGCCGCCGGCCTGGGCGGTTGCCGCGCTTCTGGTGGGATATCCAGCAGGTGCGGGAACCGCATATCTGGTTTCGCTGGTTGGGTTCTCGGCCGTATCCGGGGCCGCGTTTACTGCATGGGACTTTTTCCTCGATCCACAGATGGTTCACTGGGATTTCTGGCGGTGGGATCAACGCGGCGCGTACTTCGGCATTCCCCTGGTAAACTTTGCCGGATGGTTTCTGGTCTCCGCACTGATCTCCGGAGTCCTCTTTGCGCTGCTTCCGATCGCGGGGCTGCCGTTGATGGCGCTGCTGCTCATATACGCCATCACCTGGGTACTCGAGACCATTGCGCAGACGTTCTTCTGGAATCTGCGGGGAAGTGCCGTGGTGGGATTTCTGATCATGGGAGCGTTCAGCGTCGCCGCGTTTCTGGCCGGGTAACGCTGCCGGTGCCGAGCGATCGTTTCCATCGGTCGAGGACGGTCAGCGCTTCCACGGGCGTGATCGCGTTGACATCAAGCGATTCAATTTCTTTGAGTATCAGCTCAGCCGACCGAAACAGCTCGCCCTGTTCAGTCCCATCCAAAGCGCCCGGCTCGCGCCGCCCGTCGCGCGCGGGCAGGGCCTTGACCGCTTCGTAAGCCGGAAGCATCGAAAAAAGCGCCTGAGCGCGTCGAACGACCTCAGCCGGAAGCCCCGCCAATTCGGCAACGTGTATGCCGTAGGAGCTGCTCGATGGTCCCGAGACTACTTTTCGCAGAAAAACTATCCGATTTCCCTCTTCGGCCACCGACATCGAAAGATTCTGCAGACTCTCGCCGTGCAGCTGCGTCAATTCGTGATAGTGGGTGGCAAAGAGCGTGCGCGCACAAACCCGTTCCAGGAGGTCCTCGCACACGGCCCAGGCAATCGCCAGACCGTCCTGCGTGCCTGTACCGCGCCCTACTTCATCCATAATGACCAGGCTCCGGTCGGAAGCGTTTCGCAGGATGTTTGCCGTTTCGGACATCTCAACCAGAAACGTTGACTGTCCCCGGGCGATGTTATCCGACGAACCTACCCGACAGAAGATCCGGTCGCACACCCCAATGACGGCGTCATCGGCCGGAACAAAGCTGCCGATCTGGGCCATGAGGACGATCAGGGCATTTTGGCGGAGGAAGGTCGATTTTCCCGCCATGTTTGGACCGGTGATAAGCGCAAACCGGTGTTTGTTCAGATCGAGGTTATTGGAAACAAAGCCACCGGGCGATCCAAACCGTTCAACCACCGGATGTCTTCCGCCAACGATTCGAAGCCCCGAAGCTTCATTCAATGATGGGCGTACGTACCCGTTTCGCGTGGCCGCCCACGCGAAGGATTGCAGACAGTCGACCTGCGCCAGGCGCCCCGCGACGGTCAGAAGCCGTTCCATGCGCTCGGCAACCTGCGCGCGAACCACCAGAAAGATCTCGCGTTCCAGATCGACGATCCTCTCAGACGCGCTGTTGAGATCGGACTCAATATCGCCAAGCGCTTCGGTAGTGAATCGCTCGGCCTGGGCCATCGACTGCCGACGAATGAAGTGTTCCGGAACCCGGCCGGCGTGCGCTCGCGTGACTTCAAAAAAGTACCCGATCACGCGGTTATGCCGCAGCTTCAACGCAGAGATTCCACTCTTCTGCTTCTCTGCTTCCAGGTAATCCGCGAGCACCGTCCGGCTGCCGTCCCGGACCGTTCGCAGCCGATCGAGTTCCCCATCGTAGCCCGGCCGGATCAGGTTCCCCTCGGTCAGCACCACCGAAGGGTTGTCCTCGATTGCGCGGGAAAGAAGGTCCACAACTTCGCGAACCGCTGTGGCGGCGTCCCCGCCCGTGGTGATTCCGTGTTCGCTCCAGAACCATCCTGCCAGCGTCTGTTCGATCTCCAGCGCCCGTTCCAAGGTCGCTCGGACCGCGACCAGGTCTTTCGCGTGAGCCCGCTCCAATGCAATTCGTGCCGCGAGGCGCTCGAGGTCCAGGATCCCGTCGAGCTCGTCGCGAAGCCGGTTGAGCATGATCTGGTTGCGATAGAGACGGTCCACGCGATCGAGTCGTTCTTCGATACCCGCGACGTCTCGCAACGGTGAGAGAAGCCACCGCCTGAGGAGTCGTGCTCCCATGGCGGTTCTGGTTGAGTCGAGAACCGACAACAGAGAAAACCGCCGCCCCTGCTCGTGCATACTCTGCACCAGCTCGAGGTTCTTCTGCGTGGTCTCGTCCAGAATCACTACCTGCTCATCACGATGGACCGTAATCGAAGTAACGTGACGAAGAAGGCCCCGCGCGGTATCCGACACGTAGGAGAGCAACACGTCAACGCAGAAGAGCTCGCGGTCACTCACACCAAACCCATCGAGCGTGCTCACGCCAAACAGATGCAGCAACCGTCGACGCCCCGCATCGGAGTCGAAGCTCCAATCGGGGTATCGGTTCACCACCACCGATTCGCGCTGGTCGATTACCGCCCGAACATCGACCTGTTCTTCCAGCAGCGACTCCTGCACGAGAATCTCCCGCGGGCCGAGCCGGCTGAGTTCCGTACGGACGAAGTCTGCTGCGTCCTCGTGCGGAGCTGAAGAGACGCAGAACTCTCCGGTTGAGAGATCGAGATACGCTTCCAGCAGAAGTTCCCGATCTCGGGCAAACGCGACAAGGTAGTTGTTGGAGCCCGCCTCAAGGTAGTCTTCCTCGACCACCGTCCCGGGGGTGATCACCTCAACCACTTCGCGCTCAGCGATCCCCTTTGTGTCATCCGACAGTCGAATCTGCTCGCAGACGGCGATCTTCTTGCCCGCTCGAAGCAAGCGTCCGATGTAGCCGTGGGATGCGTGATACGGAATACCGCACATCGGCACTCCGTTGCGTGCCGTGAGTGTGAGCCCAAGGATACGCGACGCCTCGTGAGCGTCGGACTTGAACATTTCGTAGAAGTCTCCCAGACGGAAGAACAGTATCGCGTCCTGATATTCCGCCTTGATGCGCGCGTATTGGCGCATCATGGGAGTGAGATCGGACATTTTCTATCGGGTCATCGTTCGCAATCGCGCCAGCACCTGATCGCTGATGTCAATTGCCGAGCTCCACCACTGCAGCCCTTCGGTATCGGTTCGCAACACCAGGGTATACCCTCCGCTCTCAGCAACAAACTGAATAGCCTGCTGGAGCCGATTGAGAAAGTCGTCGGAAAGCAGACGCGCCTGTCGTGCTTCAAGCTGCGCCCGGCGTCGCCGCGCGAGATCCTCGATGAAGCGTTCTTTCTCGGCAACCTGTGTCTGCAGCCGATCCGAAGTAGAGCGGTTGTTCTGGTCGAGAGCCGTGTTGAGTCGCTGGCGCAGCGTTTCAAGCTCCCGCACGTGCGAGTCGATCTCATCCTGGTACTCACGGCGCAGGCGATCGAGCTCACGAACTTCCTGCGAGTCGCGATAGAAGCTGTTGTAGATCCGGTCGATGTTGATGATCCCAACCGTAGTCAGTTGCTCGGCTCCCGCCAGCGTTGCCACCGCCAGCAGCATGCCAATCAGTATCGGTGTTCGTCTGTTCATTCCTCGCTATCCCCTGTTCCCGTCATCCGTTCCTACACTCATCAATCTATCAGAACAGCTCTGTTCCGATCGAGAAGACGAAGTCCCAACCTCGTCCTTCTCGGTTATCCCGGTTGAAGAGGCTTCCGGTCTGCCATTCCACGTTCCCGTTATTGTCGATCAGGAAGCGTCGCGTAAAGTAGAGGCGAATCGGAAACTGCGGTATCACAAACCGCAAGCCCGCGCCAAGGCTGAAGCGCATGTTCTCGATACCGAGCTGGCCGATGTCCGAGCGCTCCTCGTAGAGCGCCGTTGCCTCGAGGAACTGATCGAACCAGATCACCTGTTCGGCGAGCGGCATCCGCAGCTCGATCCAGTTGTTCCACAGCGCCTTCCCGTCCAGCTCCCGCGGCCATCCCCGCGCGGTAAACATGCCGTCGATGAAGAGCAGGTCGGTAGTACCGGTTCGGGCTATCAGGTTGCGCTCTCCACGAACAAAGTTTTCCGGATCCTGCTGCCCATCTGCAACCCAGAACTGCGGAAAGATAAGGGACAGACTGGTGTGAAGGCCGAGGATACCCTTCCAGCTCCAGTTGTCGCTGACCCGCCAGTCCCAGAGCGTGAAGTACTGTTCGGCGCGCGAATCGGTTCGAATAAAGTGTCGGGTTCCGAAAAGAAAGCCTCCGGTAAACGATACGCCCTGACTCAGGAGGTAACCACGGGACGGGTTGAACACCAGATCCCGGTTGTCCAGTGAGGTAGTAATGCCCCATCGGTTGACGAAGAGCCAGCGATCGAGGTTGTTGCGCACGTTGGAGTCCAACGGACGAAACTCTTCGGGATCGTAGGTAAGAAACTCGATGCCGGTACGCAAGGACGTCCCCACGTTGACCCGACCAAAGGGAAAGAGCCATCGGTACCCCGTGTTTGCCCCGATGGAGATGTTCCATTCCGTGTACTCCATCAGGAACTCGTCCGGGATTGCGGCGATGGTTCCCCCCGCGTCGATGAACTCGTCCTCAGTCAGGAAGGGGTCGGGAACGTTGTTGAAGTCCTCGTCTCGCAGCACGTTGCGGCGCAGATTTCGTTCCAGAATGAGGCTCATACCGCCGGACCACCGTCGGTCAAAAAGCCAGCGCTCAAGGAAGTTGAACGAGAGCCGCTGGTTGATCGGCGAGGCGACGACCTCGGCGCCGATGGTCTGACCTCGCCCAAGGAAATTTCGATCCTGCCACGCGATCTGGGCGGATACGGGGAAGTCCGCGCTGCCGCCAAACGCAACGCCAAAGGTGATGTCGGCGGTACTCCCCTCTTCCACGTTGATGATG
Source organism: Spirochaetaceae bacterium (assembly GCA_007693485.1). GTDB lineage: Bacteria > Spirochaetota > Spirochaetia > DSM-27196 > PWMO01 > PWMO01. The sequence continues at coordinate 23,770 of REDM01000204.1, read as the reverse complement.
AGGTCCATCAGACCTTCTTCGCTGCCGGGAGGAGTCTCGGGTACGATGTTGTTGAAGTACTGAAGGTTGGCCAGGCCCTGCATGCCCTGCCGAATGCGGGTTGCGCTGAAGATGTCGCCCACACCGAGCGGAATTTCTCGAAGAATCACGTGATCGGCGGTCTTTTCGTTCCCTCGAATCACGATGTTCTCGATATGGGCGCGGTTACGCTCGACGATGTTTACCACGTAGGAAATTGTGTTGGTTGTATCGTCGCGCAGCACGTCCCGCGTGATCGAGTTGAAGATATAGCCGTTTTCAAAGTAGAGATCGGCGATCCGCTGAAAGTCTGCATCGAGGCGCGCCTGGTTATGGACCTGCCCCGTCTGCATGCGCACGCGCTGTTGGAGCTGATCGTCAACGAAGATTGAATTCCCGCGGAACTCGATGCCGCCAAAGATGAACTGCAGCCCCTCTTCAACGAAGATGGTAAGGGTCAGAAAGGTGCGGCCTGCTTCTTCGTCGCGCTCAACCTCGCGGACAATATCGAGAACCCTCGCGTCAACAAAGCCCCGCTCCTGGTAGAACCGCTCGATTGCCCGTCGATCAGCCTCGAGGGTTGCCTCCTGAAAGATCCCACGGTTGAACAGCGATTGCGCCTTGGTATCCATGACGCCACGCAGCGTGCCCGCGGACGCAAAGCTGTTCCCTGAGAACAGGATTTCGCGCACCGTGACCCGAGACCCCTCGGTAACGTTGAACACAACCCGGCGGTCGGGTGAGTCCGAGATCTCCTCGACCACGGCTTGCACCGCCACATCAGGAAACCCACGCTCGAAATAGGCGGCTCGAATCGCCTGCTCATCAACGCGAAGCCGCGCCTGCGTGATGACGTCACCCGGCTTCAACAGGATTACATCCTGCAGCTGTCCGGCCCGGACGTTCCGATTGCCCGAAAAGCGCACCTCGAGCACCACCGGACGTTCCGTCACGGTGAACTGAAGAATAACCCCGGTTCGTTCGGCGTCCGTTGGGATCGCCTCGGGGATCAGCGACTCAAAACTATCGAGCGCAAAGAGCCTGCGTTGCAGATCGAGGAAGGTCGCATCGGTAAAGGGCCTGCCGATAAACGGATCGATGATACCCTGGAGTTCGCTCTGGGCCACGTTGCGAAGCCCCACAAACCGGACCGCGGTGATGGGCCGGTTCTGGTACCATTCGTCGTCTTCGACCGACTGAGCCGACACGAGAAGCGGAAAACAGAGAACGATCGCGCCGGCAATCAGCAGGCGTTTCAGCATAGTGGCTCCTTTCGGGTGCTGCATGGTAATCCTGCCGTGGCGTTTCAGTACGAAAAACCCCACGAGAAGGTGAAGGTGGTATCGGTGACAAAGAGATTTTGCGGATTCTGAGGAAGCATTCGCCATTGTAGCAGAAAAAACGGCGTCTGGAACTCGAGTCCGATCTCTGAATCAACGTCCACCCCTCCAATAGACTGTACTTCGGATTCCAGAGGATTTCTTGCCCTCATTTGAAAGAGCAGCTCAAGGAACAGAGAGGACCCCAAGTATTTGCCCAGGAACACCGTCGTGTTATCGAAATACTTTCCAAGAGAAGGCGATGTGTTGTCAAGGGGGTCATCCTGATCACGCGGATCGTCGAGGGCGCGAAGAACCAGATTCTGGAAAAACTGCGTGCGCACGGAGAAGAGATCAAGTCCCAACGCATCGCGGATACCACTCTCCACGCGATTCATGATGCCCAGCGGCGTCACCAGTTCGGTGGTAGCCAGCATTGCGGTGGAGAGGTTCACCACGTCGTCGGCGGTTCCGGTAATCAGTCCCCCGCCGATGAGTGCGACAATTTCGGCATCGGTCATGGTGGGAGACGACTCGAAGCGCGGCGAGAACTCACTCAAGCGACTCCCGTCGGCGATGAGGTAGATCCTGACCGGCCCGCGCGAGCCCACTTCCCGTAACTCCGCTCGAGCGCTCAAGCGCGGATCAAACTGTTCCTCGGTCTCATCAAAGGCGATGGTGCCTTCCCGAATGTAAAAGCTGCGATCGAAGTAGTAAATCTCTCCGCCCTGTATGCCCACGTCACCCCGCAGACGAAAGGTACCCGCGTCATCCGAATACTGCAGGCGCAACCGCTGGTTGGTCTGGGCGAAGCTTCGTACGACGGGAAAGTCACGCGACGGCCAGAGGAACTCGACTCGGCGTCCGGTTCGAAGTGTGAGGTCCACGTTCGCCATTGTCTGCCCCGACGCGGGTTGGCTTTCGGCACGAGGATTGACCGCGAGCGTTGTGGCCCGCGCTTCGATGTCTCCCGTGATGGAAACAACTCCCGGTCCCCCGGCAATCCGCATGCGGCCGACCCCGACCCCGTCGACCATGAGAGTGCCAAAGGTGTGCGCAACCGGAACCCCGGTCTCGTTGGTCTCGATGTCGAGCGCAAACTCATCGACGCTCCACCGATTCAGCACGAAGGTGCCGGTGAGCGCCGCCCGCCCCCGCCCGGCTCCCGTCTCAAACCGGGTCAGCCCGAGCTCCTTTTCCTGAAAGACCAGAAACAGTTTTGCCGGACCGATGGTCGCCGGAACGTACTCGACTCGCGCATGCACACCATCAGCGGTGAGGGTACCGTAAAAGTCCGGATCGTTCAGCGGTCCCACCAGGCGCACCCCGCCGCTGATGACCCCCGATGAGACCTCGACTACGGTAAAGTCGAGCAGATCGGGAACCTCGTCGATTCGAATCATTACCTGCATGACGTTCGCCTCGATCTGCCGGTCGCGGACCGTTCCCGCAGCCACGAAACTGATCGGGAGCCGATCCTGCACTACCGCGCGAAACTGTCCGTTCGTCTGCACCGAGAGAGACATGGCATTCTGTGGGCCACCAAACACATCGATCCCCTCGTCGTGGCGCTGAACCGAAAAGACCCAATCGCCATAGCGCTCCGGCAAAACGTCGAGGCCGTCTATCCTGAGGTCACCGGCGAAGGGACCCCTGAGCAGCGATACGAGGTGAGTGGACCCATCAGCCCCCACGAGATCCGAGCGGACGCGAAGGGTCCTTGGGCCCGCCCGAGGGCGAGCGGTGTTGCGGATGGTTGCCTGCAGATCTATGGAACCGTTGTACATGTCGATCACCCCGCGCCCCGCGGTGATCTGGGTCGTGACAAACTGACCACGAATCGCGTCAAACTGCAGTACCCCTTCACGAAAGGAAATCCTTCCGTTGGCGTTGAACGCATCGTTGTTGAGCGCGGCCTCCATCACCTGGAAGTCCATCGTCAACCAGGGATTGGCGATCGGCCCGTCGATGGTCACGATGCCGTTTACCGAACCGCGGATTCCCGCCACCCGTGTTCGCGCCAGCGGCGTTCGTTCCACCACCAGCGCTGCAGTCACCTCGCCACCGTCAAGAATGCCCTGCACTTCGTAGCGTTCACCCGTCCCGTCTGCCGCCAGAATCATCTCCAGCGCAATCGGACCGGCCCCATCGAACCGATAGGAAACGGTGCCACTGCCGCTCAGTACCGATATATCATCCGAGATCGTCACCGAATCCAGCGTCGCACCGTTGGGCCCCATCCGACCGGCAAAGGCTACATCCCCAACCCGATCACCCACGCGTATCCCGGTGATCATCATATTGCGTACCTGGGCGTTCCAATCCGTCGGCGTTCGAAACATTCCGCCCACATCCATGGTTATCGCCGCGCCGGTGGTGGAGAACGGTACCGGGATCTCGTTTCCGCGTACCGAAAAGACCGCGTCGCCCGTACGAGTCAGATGCACGCGACCGTCGAGACCATGGCTACCGGTAAACACAACGGTTCGATCCCGGTCCACCAGGCCGTTGAGCTCGTACGTTCGATCTCCGTCGAAGATATTTGCCGCAAAATCCACGCCCCCGCGACGTCCAACCGACGCGGAAAAGCCCCCCTGCAGGAGGTAGGAGTCCCAACCGACGAGGCCGTCGCTCACGACGATTTCGCCATCCTCCGCAAAGAGGGCAAATGCCGCAAACCGGTCCTCGCGATCTTCATCGAACACCGAAACAAAGGGTGCTTCCACCGAAAAACCATCGGGCGTGATGCGCACCGCAACGCGCGTATCCAGAATAAGGCTCGCGGGAATGCGGGTTGCGATTTCGGCCGAAACGGCCGGCAGCAGGTCCGCCGCAACGGCGAGCGGCCGGTTCAGTCGCGCGCGACGAAACTCGGCCGTCACGTCGAGCGTGGTGCCGTTTGCCATATTGCCCGCAAGCGAGACGCGGCCCGCCTGCTCCTCGTCCAGAAACGCCGTCGCGAAAAACGAGGAATCGCCGCCAAGTGGGCCGGTTGTGAACGCGACGTCATAAAACCGTGACGCGCCGTACGAAACCCACGGGGCGTCCAGACTGATGCCGCCGGGCGAAGATGTTACGGCGACCTCGGCGGTGGTAGAACGGATCTCGCCGTAGGTAAATTGATCGAGGGCAAGCTGCCCCTCGGGAAGCCCACGGACTACATCCACGCTACCGCGAAACTGCGCCGAACCCTCACTGCTTCGCACCACCAGCTCCCGCACGTTTGCAAGCCGCTGGTCACCATCTACTGTGACGGTAAGGAGAATTGGCTCCGGCACCTCGGGGTTTCGCACCCGGTTCTGGAGCGTGACGTCGTATTGAACGTCCCGACTATCGAGCAGGTAGGTCAACGATGCCCGACCCGTGGTTTCGCCCAGAAGCCAACCGTTGAACACGGACAGCGCGCCGTCCAACCGAAGAATGTCGGCAGGGACGATTTCTTCGGCAATCACCGCGACGTCGATCCTGCGTTCCGCGGGGTCAAAGATGAGCGAAATATCGATGGGTGAGCGATCGCGGATCTTTCGAACCGAAACGCGCTGTTCATCGAGGTCGATCTGAAAGATCTGATCACGGACTGAGACAACCGGGGTCCAGAGGTGGGGAATCTCTACGGTCAGGCGGGCGGGGCTACCCCCGGGCGCGAAGCTACCGGTAAGCGAAACGTTCTCAGCGCGTACATGGGAGTTGGTCCCGGCGACGGAATGGGACACGGTACCCCGCAGCGAGACCTCGGTTTCCGTCGGCGACAGGTCGGCTCGAAAGAAAAGACCGGTCGCCGAGTGAATCGCGTCGCCGGAATCGTAGACGACGGCAACGTTTTCACCACGGATGACCAGCCGGCGGGAACGCAGCGCCTCGGCGAGATCGGGACCAACCAGACCGTTGTGGCCTGAAGCTCCCCCATCTTCTCCCAGCGACCGAATCAGTCTCACGAGATCCGCATCGCGCTCGTGGTGCAGCGAGATCGAGGTCTGTTCAAACCGAATCTCGGATACAGCGTTGGCAGCATCTCCCGAGATCAGACGCTCCACCGAGAAGTACGCCTTCACCCTGCCGAACGAGGCAAGCACATCCGCCTCGCCCTCGGAGCCGTGAATGGTCAGATCTCGAATATCGAGATAGCGGAAGATGGACGGAGATATGCGGGAATAGGAAACGCGCCGCCCGATCCGGTCTTCCAGCGCCTCGATGACCTCATCCCGCGCAGCAGCCATACGGACTTCGAGCGCGCGCTGAATCGGCACGACAACGAACACCGTGACCACGAGCAGAGCCGAGAGCGTGAGCACCGAGATGAGCTGTGGGCGGCCGAATCCGGCAGAGAATTTCACGATACCTCGATGGAGGACGCCGCAACTGATATACTGGCGTGGCGACCCCTTACCAGTATAGTATCACAGCGCGACCGAGATACAAACAATCGTGGGACGGATACAAACCGATGGCACCAGCTTCGACGCGGTATATTATTGACAATTTTTTGGTCCTGGAAGGACTCGACGGATCGGGAACGACGACCCAAGCCGCACGACTGGCTTCGCGGCTGCAAACAACCGGAGCCCCGGTCCTGCTGACCGCCGAACCAACGGACGGAGTGATCGGCCGCATGATTCGCGATGCGTTGCACCACCGGATCAGCCTGCATCCAGACACCATGGCCATGCTCTTTGCCGCCGATCGGAATGAACACGTTTTCTCGACCGATGGAATCCGTGAGCAATCGCGCGCCGGTTGGGTGGTCAGTGATCGCTATCTGTTTTCGTCGTTGGCATATCAGTCCATCAGCAGTGATCCATCGCTGGTCTACGAACTGAACGCCCGGTTTCCGCTGCCCGAGCTGCTGATTTACCTGGACGTTGATCCCGACGAGTGCGCCCGCCGTCGCGCGGAACGCGGCGGTGAAGAGCTCTACGACGCCATGGAGACCCAACGCCGCGTCCACGCCAACTACCGCCGGATTCTGGCCGAGTTCTCGGGTCAGACCGGCATGCGAATCCTTGAAATCAACGGGTCCCGGCCCGTGGATGAGATTGCCCAATGCATCTGGAGCGAAGGAGGCTTCGCGCCGATATAAAAAACAGATGAAACGACGTGCCCTCCTGTTTGTATGCGCCCTCGTAGCCATCTCTTCATTATCGGCACAGCGGGTGCTCTACAAGGAGCAGTTCTATCGGTTGTACCGCCAGAATCTGTATGCCTACCCCGAACGAATCACCGAGAACATCTACTGGCTCGAGCACGCACTCAGCGCTGATTTCGCGAACCCGCTCTTCGCCCTGGCGCGCATTGAAGACGAACGCCATTGGGAGCGCTACCGCCATCTTTTTATGATGCACGTGAATCTGACGATGGTTGAACTCTACCTGCAGCTGGGAAGCAAGTACAATAAGTTTACCGCTTTCTTTTTCAACTATCCGTGGCGACGCCAGAACCTGGAGAGCCTCGAAATCGCCGAGGCAAACTTCCGCAATGCCCTCTACTACTGGGACCAGGCACTCGAGTGGTCCGCCCGCGCGTGGGAACTGCGGCGTCTCCACCTTCCGCAGGTCCAGTTCTGGGCCGACCAGAACCATCGCATCGAAACCGGACGTCTCGACTATGAGGCGATCATCACCCGCCATCTGCAGCGGCTCGACGAGGTGCGAAGCGTCTTCCTCGCCATGGACGAGTCCACGTACTGAGACTCCTCCGTCATCAGCGATGAATGTACATCGCGTCCCCGTACGAGAAGAACCGATATCGGTGGACAACCGCCTCCCGATAAGCGGACAGAAGCCGCTCCTGGCCCGCAAAGGCCGACACCATCACAATTAACGACGACTCGGGCGTATGGAAGTTGGTGAACATCTCATCGACCGCTTGAAACCGGTAGCCGGGGTAGATGTAGAGGTCGGTCCGGCCCGGCCCCGGCCGCAGCCCCTCACCGTCAACCCATGCGCTCTCGAGGGTCCGGACCGAGGTGGTCCCCACTGCCACGATGGTGCGTCCTTCCCCGCGCGCTCTGGTCACCGCCTCGGCGGTCTCTGCGGGAACCTCGTAGGTCTCCTGATGCATCCGGTGATCGGTGACCGTTTCGCTTCGAATGGGACGAAAGGTTCCAAGGCCTACGTGCAGGGTGACAAAGCGTCGCTCGATCCCGCGGTGATCGATGTCGGCGAGCAGATCCTGGGAGAAATGAAGACCCGCCGTCGGGGCCGCCGCCGAACCGGGCCGGCGCGCGTAGACGGTCTGGTAGCGCTCCGTATCCGCGGGACGGTCCTGCCTTCGGATATAGGGAGGCAGCGGAACGTGACCCTGGCGATCGAGGTAGTCGTCGTCCACGGGCGGGGCAATCCGCACGCGAACCCGTTCCTCTTCGACGGAGATCACCTCCGCGGTGCGGCCCTCCGCAAGAAGCAGCCTGGTCCCCGGTTTGGCCCGGCGAACCGGTCCCGCAATCGCGCTCCACTCCAGGTCGTTCTGCTGCTCGAGCAGAAGAAGCTCCACGGGTCGATCGCTGTGTTGGGCTTTTGCCGCGAGGCGACAGTGGCGGACCCGGGTATCGTTGAACACCAGCAGGGCGTCGGGCGGCAGCAGGCCCGGCAGATCGGTGACGTGTGCGTGACGCAGGGTGCCCCGTTCACGGTGCAGGCAGAGCAGCCGCGCGCCGTCGCGCCGTGTGGTTGGTTCCTGGGCGATGAGCTCAGGAGGGATCTCGAAAGAGAAGTCCTTGGTCTTCATTGGCCTCCGGTGGCGTTCCCGGCAGTCCCAGATGGCGGTACGCGAGCGCCGTGGCAACCCGTCCCCGGGAGGTGCGCATCAGGAAGCCGCGCTGGATGAGATAGGGTTCGTAGAAGTCTTCCAGCGTGTCGATCGCCTCGCCCACGCTGATTGCGAGTGTTTCGGCCCCGACGGGACCTCCGTTGTAGGTGCGAATGACCGTCTCCAGAATGCGTCGGTCGTGCTGCTCGAGGCCGTACTCGTCGATCTCCAGGCGCTGCATGCTCTGCGCCACCACCGCTTCGGTGATGCGGCCGTCTCCGAGCACCTGAGCAAAATCGCGCACCCGGCGAAGGAGTCGGTTCGCAACCCGAGGCGTTCCCCGCGAGCAGCGAGCGAGAATTGCCACCGCGGGGTCATCGAGCTCGACCCCCAGAATTGCCGCGGAGCGGTAGAGAATCTTTCGGATATCCTCGAGGGTGTAAAAGTCGAGCCGAACCGGGATGCCAAACCGGCTGTAGAGCGGTCCGGCGACCAGGCCAGCCTTGGTGGTAGCGCCGATCAGGGTAAACGGCGGAACGGGGATTCGCACCGTTCGCGCGGACGGCCCCTGGCCGATAATCCAGTCGAGCTGGTAATCCTCCATGGCGATGTAGAGCATCTCTTCAATAGTGGGCTTGAGCCGATGGATCTCATCGATAAAGAACACCGTCCGCTCGGTCACCGTGGTGAGAATGCCGGCGAGATCCTTGGGCCGCTCCAGGGCGGGGGCAGCGGTCACCTTGAAGTCAACGCCCATCTCCTTGGCCATGATGCCGGCGAGGGTGGTCTTTCCAAGCCCCGGGGGGCCGCTTAAGAATACGTGATCGAGCGCATCACCACGGGCGCGTGCCGCCTGAATGAAGACCGAGAGGTTTTTCTTGACGGCGTCCTGTCCCTGGAACTCATCGAGGCGCGATGGACGAAGCCGTTGTTCGCCGCCGTCGTCCTCACCTTCCTCGGGGTGCAGCAGTCCGGGTTCGTTCATGAAGGTCTGTTCTCCATCGGTCTCACCTGGCCGGCCTCACCGTGCACTCAGCGCAATGATCGCCCGACGCAGGATTTCGGCTTCCCGTGCGTCGGCGGGGACGTCGGCGGCAAGTACGGCGCGTTCGGCATCGGCTGCGGCGGTCTGCGCTGCCTTGCGATCGAACCCCATGTCGATCAGGGCACTGACAATCTCACCGGCCGCGGACGGCTCGTCACCGAGTGTCAGCTTCCCCTGCAGCGTAACCAGAATCTTCTGCGCGGTCTTCCTGCCGATGCCGGGAAGCGACGCGAGGCCGTCAACGTCGCCGGTCTCAAGAATGAGCGGGAGCCGTTCGGTTCCGGCTGCCGAGAGAATGCGCAGCGCCTGTTTGGGGCCGATGCCGCTGACCTTCATCAGTTCCAGAAAAAGCGCCCGTTCAGCAATTGAGACAAATCCAAAGAGCTTCATCACATCTTCACGATGAAGGAGGTATACAAAGAGCCGCATCGGCTCGCGCGCTCCCGCGCACGCGGCAATCGTCTGTGCCGTGGTTTCCAGATCCCACTCGACCCCGCCGGTTTGCAGGCGAACGCCGTGGGCGGTGGTTTCGGTGACCGCTCCGGTCAGGCTGTTCAGCACGAAATCCCCCGTACTGCGCGCGAATTGTAGTGGCAGATGGCCGCCGCGAGCGCGTCGGCAGCGTGGTCGGGTCGCGGGACCACTTCAAGGCCCAGCAGAATCCGTACCAGCTCCTGCACCTGATGTTTCTCCGCCCGGCCCTCACCAACAATGGCCTGTTTGATCGCCTGGGGAGGATACTCTCCCGCCTCAACCCCGTATCGGTGTAACAGTAACAGAATCACGCCCCGTGCCTGCGCAACTGGAATCGCGCTGGATACGTTCCGCGCAAAGTAGAGGCTCTCCACACCGGCCGAACGGGGACGATGCTCTTCTACCAGAGCGGCAAGCCGATCATAGAGCAGAAGCAAACGGCTGCCGGCGCTGGTACCGGCGCTGGTACGAATGACGCCGTGCTCGAGGTGGTGATACCGGCTCCCCTGCACTGAAATGAGACCATACCCGGTCTCGGCGAGGCCGGGATCAATCCCCAGGATCACCTCCATGACCTGGCGTCAGGCGTCCGGATCGAAGTCGTCCGGGATGTCGATGTTGGAGTAGACTTCCTGTACGTCGTCGTGATCGTCGAGTGCCTCGATCATCTTCAGCGCCTTCCGCGTTCCATCGGCATCAAGCGAGACCGAGGCGTCGGGCACCATCTGGAGTGAGGCGTCGGTGTGCTCGAAGCCGGCTTCCTGCATCGCGGTAACCACGGAGTCAAACTCTTCCGGTCGGCAGGTTACTTCGATGATGTCGCCCTCGGTGGTGACGTCGTCCGCTCCGGCTTCCAGCGCCTGCTCGAGAATCTGGTCTTCGGTGTACTGCTCGGTGGAGTAGTTGATCACGCCGCGTCGCTGAAACAGGTAGTTCACGCATCCGGTTTCGCCAAGGTTTCCACCACCCTTGGAAAAAATGTTGCGCACGTCCGCCGCGGTGCGATTTTTGTTGTCGGTAAGCGCATCGACCAGAATCGCGACCCCGCCGGGACCGTACCCTTCGTACGTGATCTCCATGTAGTCGACGCCCTCGAGTTCTCCGGTTCCTTTTTTGATACCGCGCTCGACGTTGTCCTTGGGCATATTGGCGAGCTTCGCCTTCATGATGGCGGTTCGAAGTCGCGGATTGATATCGGGATCACCACCGCCGAGCCGCGCGGCGATCGTTATTTCCTTGATGATCTTGGTAAAGACCTTGCCCCGTTTGGCGTCGGCGGCGCCCTTCTTGTGCCGGATCGTCGCCCATTTACTGTGGCCTGACATGAATACGCCTCTCTCTGTGCAGGATTATCGCCAGATAACGCTACCACCGCGGCCGAATCGCTGTCAAGACGCGCCGGGTTGCGGCCCGGCATCACCCCACGCGTCGGCGAGTTCGCGCAGACAGACGTCCAGGCGCTCCCAGCCCGCATCGGTCATCACGACCATGCTTCCGTTGCAAATCCGGGCCAGGCCCTCGATAACCCATTTATCGATCGTGGCGGGCGGAAGACCGGCCAGATTAATTCCCTCATCGGTGCGGAGGCCCATCATGGCCCGTTCAAACGCCGCCCGGGACGCCGCAACGGCTTCGCCCGCGCCCCACGGTTCGCGCAACCCGAGAAAATCGTTGATCGCCGGCGGGTCGGTAAACCGCACGATTCCGCCGTCTCGAGCCGGCAGCGAAGATACCGCGGACGGCCCCACGCCCACAAAGGGCTGCATTCGCCAGTACCCCCGATTATGGCGGCACTCCCCGCCGGGGCGACTGAACGCCGAGACCTCGTAGCGATGGTACCCCACGTCGATCAGGACGCGCCGCGCCGCCGCGCTCACTTCCGCGGCACGGTCGGCGAAACGCCGCCCCGCCCGAGACCCAAGCCGACGAGCGAGCGGTGTGCCCGACTCCACCGAGAGATCGTACAGACTGATGTGGTCCGGTGCCAACGCTACCGCCCGTTCGGCGTCGTCGATCGCTTCAAGCAGGGACATGTCGAGCACGCCGGTGATGAGGTCCAGCGACCAGGCCATGGGACGATCCGTGCCACGGCTGCTCGCCTGTGCCCGCTTCACGCTGTCGAGAACCTCGGTGAGGTTGTCCGCCGGTTCGCGTCCAAGCGAATCAAGGATCCGGGGCAGAAAACTCTGAACCCCCACACTGATTCGCGTCACGCCGTGTCTACCGCACACGGCGATGGTTTCCGAATCGAGTGAGTGGGGATTAGCTTCCACACTCCACTCCACCCCATCTGCCTCGCCCATCATGCCGCGGATCGCGCCGAAGAGCCAATTGAGACGGCGCACGCCCAGCGCAGTCGGCGTGCCACCTCCGACGTACACGGTGGTCACCCTCGGGCTGCCCAGAAGCTCAAGCCTGCGCTCCAGCAGCTCAACAGTGGAGCTCAGTACCGAATCGATAATCGGATCGGTCTCGACGTCGAGTCGGTGACACAAAGGCTGAGACACAAAGGCGCAGTAGGCACATTTGCTGCGACACCACGGGATGTGAACGTAAACGCCGATGGAGGGCGGCGGGAGAACGGTACTCGACATAGGCGACGGGGCGCAGCCGGCGGGTGCGTCGCGCTCCGCGTCAGCTGGAGGGGACACCAAAACGGCGCAGCGGCCAGTATCGAAACACGATGCGCGACACGATCTGCTCATGAGCGACCGGTCCGGTGTGACGCGAATCCACCGCTACCCCACGGTGATCGCCCATTACGAAGTACTCACCGTCACCGAGGGTGATGGGGTCCATTCTCCCAAGAAACGGCAGGCGCGGATCCGCCTCCACAACCGGCGACCGGGGCAGCGAAAGTGTGTACCGAAACGGCGCAAGGTCGATCTCGGCGGATGGCTGAACCGATCCTTCCGGCGTAACCCTCGCCATGTGATCGATCACCTCGACCCGGTCTCCTGGAACCGCTATCACCCGGCGAACGACAAAGGGGCCCGCCCAGTCGGGAACCCCGTGTCTCTCCAGCGATCGGTGATTTCCGGTGAAAAAGCGCACCACGGGGTCCAAAAACCGAGCCAAGGCTCCCGGCTGCACCGCCAGCGGTGAGGCAACAACAACCAGGTCGCCGCGTTGCGGAGTGCGCGTTGTGGGAGTACGAAGCCCGATCAGCGGGATGCGCGCCCCGTACCCCAACGGTGAGGCAAAGACGCGCTCGCCCGGGGCGAAGGTCGGTTCCATGGACGTCGACTCGATGTGCAGACTCTGCAGCAGAACGGTAGTGACAAGAAGGTAGCCGATGAAACCCAGCAGCACCAGCCGAACCGGCGCGGGAAGCCGCCGGCGATGGTCTCGGTCTCGAGTCAGCGCGTACCGTCGAGACCGGGATGTTGAGAATGGCATCAGAGAATCCGCCCAATCCGGGCGATCGGCCAATACTTGAACATCGCGCGCCCGAGTACGCGGTTGGAGTGCACGGGACCGAAGTGGCGGCCGTCACGGGAGTTATCGCGATTGTCGCCCAGCAGGAGCATCCGGTTCTCCGGAATGTACCAGCCACGCTCAAACACCGCATTGCGGGCGGCAAGCCGTCGGTTGTGCGGTTGCGCCGCATAAAGGGTACCCGTGCGTACCGTATCGATATGGTATGAATCGGGAAAAGAAAAACCCTGAAGACGGCGGAGGGCGTTCCCGTCGGTAGAGAGCGAGAGATCCTGCAGAGCGATCTCCCTGCCCGCTTCGCTGAACAGCGGATAATCGAGCGGATCCACAATCCGCCTCAGCCGATACTCGATTCCCGCGAGTTGCTGGAACTCCGCTTCGGTCATCCATGAGGATTCTCCCCGCGGAAGAATCTCGATCACGCCATCTCGCGCACGGAACCGGTCGTGATCGACCCCCACAGCCCGCTTGATCAGAAAGTGCGCGCGCGGCTGTCCAAACTCATCGCGGTCGATGTCGACCATCGAGAGCGTGATCATGTAGATCACGCGTTGAAGGATATTGAACGCCGTCCCGCGTCCGATGTAGGAGGGATTCTCAAAAATGACCACTTCGTTCCGCTGAGGTTCCGCGAAACCCGGCATTTTGAACAGACCGGGAAGCAGCTCGGGCCCGTAGACCAGCTTGTTGACAAAGATACGGTCCTGCTCGAGCAGAGTATCGATCATCGACCCCGAGGGAATCTGATACGCCTGCAGCAGGTACTGGTTGATCAACAGCACCACGCAGGCCGCCCAGACAAAGGCCTCGATCCAGTCGACGATCTGGTTCTTCTGTTTCTGCTTCTCCCGGCGGGTGGACCGCCGGCGGTTGCGCCACGTCAGTAGTGATTCGGTGGCGGAGACCACGCGGTCTCGCCAGTCTCGGTCGGCCATGTGGGGCGACGCTATCACGAATCTCGAAACATTGACAAGGCGCCGAGGCCCTCCGTATACTCGCAGAACGTATGGCAAAACCCCGCAAAACGCCTCCGCCCCCCGTGACCGTTGATCCGGTCAGCCTTCCTTCACTCTTCGGGGTTCCGCCTCGGACCTGGCTGCCCGTGCTCTACGGTGCCATTGTTTTCATCGTGCTGTTTGTGGTGCTCTTCCTCCCCGGGCTTCGGTCGCCCGGCGCGATGGTAACCGTACAGAGTGCCCCCCCCGGGGCGTCCGTACTGGTTGACGGCCAACGGATCGGACACACTCCGATTGAGGTCTTTGTGCCCGCCGGGGCGCGAACGATCATCCTGCAACGCCCCTCATTTGGCGTGGAAGAACTGGCGGTTCGGGTGCCCAACCGCCTCATCGCAAGCCGCTTTTTTCCCGCGCGCGTATCCATTCACCAGCGGTTGGTTCCCGTAGATCCGGCGGCTATCCGCGATCGCGCTGCCCGCGAATTTTCGGCGTGGGCGACCATCGGTGCTGCGAGCGCGCAGTACCAGTTTCCGTGGGTGCTGTCGGATGCGGTCGCCGACCTGGCCGCCGATCCCGCTGCTCTGGCCGTACACGCGCCGCCACTCCTGGACTCGGCCCGCGCGGATGTCCGATCCGACGCGCTGCTGCGCGACTATCTGCGGGCGTCGGCCCTGGCTTCGTCGCAGGGCCAGGCATCGGCCCCATCTCACATCCTGGAGATGTTCGCGCGGATGGTGACCCTCGCCGACGCGGCACCCAACCTTCCAACCCTCGCTGCGGCGGCCACTGCGGGCGCCGGAGGCGACAGCCGGCGCGGTTCGCTTGCCGACGAGGTGCGTTCATCACCCTGGTATCGGTTGTCGACAGAAGAGCAGACAACGCGTTTCCTTCCATTCACCACCGAGGCGGGGCCGGACGTGTCGAGCCGCGGGCGTGTCACGGTTGGCGGTGCATCCTTCATTCACCTATCCGGCGGGACCTTCGTCATGGGACTGAACGGATCCGCGGTCGAGTTGGACCGCCCGCACGTGGTCTCGGTGTCGGAGTTCTACATTCAGAGCACCCCCGTAACCCGCGCCCAGTTTCGCGCGTTTCTCGCGGATGTGCCCGCCTGGCGTGAATCCGAGCGAGACACGCTCGTGAACGCGGGGCTCGCCACGGGCGACTACCTTCGAAGCTGGGGCTTTTCCACCGATCCCGGCGACGGCCGGCTCCCCGCCACCGAGGTTTCCTGGTACGCCGCTCAGGCTTATCTCGAATGGCTGAATCAGCGTCTTCCGGCGGCCCTCGCAGGGTACCGGGCACGCCTGCCGTTTGAAGAGGAATACGAGTGGGCGGTTGAAGCAAACGGCTCTGCGGGCCTTGAGGCCGGATTCCGTCGCGGCGGGCAGAACGAAGCCTACCCGATCAACAGCTTTCCTGGAGGCCAGTTTGGCATTACGGACCTGCTGGGTAACGTCTGGCAGTGGATGCACGGCAGCTTCCGTCCGGCTGACTATCTGGTCCGTTCGCATCCTCACTCCCCCTACGGAATGGAACGCGTAGCCGCGTCCGAACGCTCGGTGCGCGGCGGCTCCTGGGCTAACAGCACGCAGGCGGTCCGCGCTACAACCCGCGGGTCCCAACCGCCCCACTGGGCGACCCCGTTTCTGGGGTTTCGTCCCGTGCTCTCGCGGGTGGAGTAGCAGTTGTGGCCGTAGACAAGAGTGCAACAAAACAGCTTGGGCGAAACCGCCGCGCCTTTTACGACTACGCGGTTGATGAGACACTGGAGTGCGGCGTTGTGCTCACCGGAACCGAGGTGAAGTCGATACGCGCCAACAAATTCTCCTTTTCGGACGCGTACGGTCGCATTCGCAATAACGAACTCTGGCTCATCGGCCTTCACATCAGCGAGTATTCGCACGGGAATCTGTTTAATCACGAGCCGCTTCGCGAGCGAAAACTGCTCGCGCACCGCCGAGAGATCGCGAAGCTCCGACGAAAAGTGGACGAGCGCGGGTTTACCCTGATTCCGCTGACCATCTACCTCAAGGGCGGACGGATCAAGATCGAACTCGGGGTCTGTCGCGGAAAGAAGAACTACGACAAGCGCGAAGGCATCAAGGAACGCGATCAACGACGCGAGGTCGATCGCGAAATCCGAATTCGATCATGACGTCCGAAAAAAATAAAGGGGAAGTGAGATGACCCATCAGGCAGCTGCAGAACTCGAGCGCTACACGGCGTTTGCCGTTGAAGTGGCGCGCGAAGCGGGAACCGTCAGCACGCGCTACTTTCGCACCGGCGTCCCGGTAGAGACCAAGGCCGATGATTCGCCGGTCACGGTCGCCGACCGCGAGACCGAGCGCGCCATGCGCGCTCTGATCAGCGCCCGGTTTCCCGACCACGGTATTCTCGGAGAGGAAGCCGGCCTGGAGCGGCCCGACGCTCTGTGGCGCTGGATCATCGATCCCATCGACGGGACCAAGTCGTTCATTCACGGGATTCCCCTCTATACGCAATTGATCGCCCTGGCGTACGACGGGGTTCCCCTGGTGGGGGTGATCCACAACCCCATTCTGGAAGAGACGGTATGGGCTTTCACCGGAGGAGGCTGTTTTTACAACGGCAATCCCACCCGGGTGCGAACCGGAGTAGCGCTCAGCGCCGCGTGGGTTCAGACCTGTGACCCGGCCGATCTCGCGCGGCGAAAACCTGCTTTCACCACAGCCTTGCTTTCGGGTATCGGTGCCATGCGAACGTGGGCCGATGCCCACGGATACCTGCTGGTTGCCACCGGGCGCGCGGACGCGTGCCTGGACCCGGTGATGTCCGCCTGGGATGTCGCGCCGCTCTACCCGATCATCGAGGAAGCCGGAGGCGTTGCCACCAGTTTTGCCGGAACACGCGAACCGTTGGGAGACAACCTGATTGCCGCATCTCCCGAGGTGCACCGCGCCATCTTGAATCTTCACAGCTCCTGAGTCCATACCGCCCTGGGCCGTCGGTCTCGACGGCTCAGGGCGGGGTCAGTTCTGTTCCACCCGAATCGCGACGCGGCCACCACGCCCGAGTTCCGGCTGAACGCGGAGTAGATAGCTCGCCGGCCGGCGGGCGCGAAACACGATACCTTCACCGTCGGAATCAAGGGTCGCAATCTTGACCCGGTCGCCGTCTTCGATGACGCGGTAGACATCGACAAAAAAGAGGGGTGGGCGGGGATCGGGAGTCAGGCGCACGGTAACGGTACGCCCCCGCTCGGTGTGAAACCGAACCGCTACCGCTTCGGGCTCCGCGGGGTCAAATATCAGTATATCGTCAAACGGCAAGGCAACGGTTTTGGCGCCCGCAACCGCGCCGTCGGCCGCGTCGAGCCAGCGCCTCCCAAGACGTGTACGGTCTATCTCCATATCTGTCAGTGCGTGGCGATACGCCGAATAGGTCCGTCGCGGCCGGTGCGCCTCGTCTACCCGCTCCGGAGCGCACCCGGCGAAAAAAAGGATCGCAATCGCAGCGATTCCAATGGAAGTCCACGAAACTGTTTTCACCCGGTGAAGGTACTCATCAGCCGATCACATTGACAAGCCGTCGAGGTCGCGATACATTGAAAGGGAGACTACCGAGACAGGGGGTGTCACGGTTTCGACTGGGGATGTGATCAGGTATACGTTGCAGGTGGAGCGCCTCTCCTTAACGGCAAACCTTTATAGCTGCCAACGAAGCAGACTATACCCTGGCCGCGGCGTAAGCCTTAGGTCACGGGCACCCGGGGCGCAGTTCTGAGCACCGGTGTTGCTTGACAGAAATCAGGACTTACCTTCCGTTGCGTTCGCACAGCGGTAGGGACATCACCGCGAACTAGGAGTGATCAGGCCGGTTTCTTTGCCTCGTTCGCTCCGAAACACCAATAGGAAACTAAACCTGTAGACGCGTATGCCTCGCTCCTTAGGACGGGGGTTCAATTCCCCCCACCTCCATGGTTTTCGGGTGCCGGTGCATCCCAGAGCGGAAACCGGACGATTGTGCTGAGGATTTTTCTTGCCTCTCCGGCACTTTGCCGGTACAATCAGCGCCATGTCATACCAACAGCTGTCTCACCGTCTGGACCGCCCGCATGAGTGAGAAGCGCGCCCTTGTGTTTCTTGCCGCGTTTCCCACGCTCCTGTTGCTGACCGGCTTGATCGTCGAGCCGGTATCGGCCGTTCCCGACGGACTGCTCCGCATCATCACTTCACGCAGTCTTCTGTTGCAGGACTACCTCGCGGTGGGCGGAATTGGCGCCACACTGGTGAACGCCGGGATCTGTGGTCTGGTGTGTGTTGCACTGGTAAAGCAGTGCCGGGTCCAGGTGAATGGTCCTTTCATTGCAGCCGTCTACACCGTGATCGGGTTCGCCTTCTTTGGGAAAAACGTCTTCAACATCTGGCCTATCTTTCTGGGTGTCCTGATCTACGCTCGAACCCAGGGCATACCGTTTCGAAACAGTCTTCTTGTGGCACTCTTTGGCACCACCCTCGCGCCGTTGGTCAGTTATTTTGCATTTGTCTCCGGCATGCCACAGCCCGCGGGGATTGTGTTTGGGCTTGTCACGGGCACCCTGGTTGGTTTTGTATTGCCCCCGCTTGCGTCCCACATGCTGCGATTTCACGACGGGTACAACATCTACAACATCGGGTTTACCGGAGGGATCGTTGGTTCCTTCTTTGTGGCGGTGTTTCGCAGTTTCCGTTTCCAGGTTGCACCCGAAATCATCCTGTCGACTCGATATGACCGATTTTTCGAGATATTTTTTGGCGCTATCTTCCTGTCGCTCATTGTCCTGGGACTCTACGTTGCCCGTGCCAGTTACCGGAAACTGGGAGACTCCATGTGGCGGATCTTCTCGTCCACCGGCCGTCTGGTCAGTGACTTTGTGCAGATTGGCGACCACGCCGCCACCTTCATCAATATGGGCTTTATGGGATTGCTCGCCTCGACCTTCGTTCTGTTAATGCGGGGCAATTTCAACGGACCGGTGATTGGTGGTATTCTCACCGTGGTTGGATTTGCCGCGTTTGGCAAGCATCCCCTCAACTGTATTCCCGTCCTGATCGGGGTTGTTCTGGCGTCACTGATCACCGTGTGGGAGACCACAACCACAATCGTGATCATCGCCGGCCTCTTTGGAACCACCCTGGCCCCCATCTCGGGCCAATACGGTCCCCTTGCCGGGGTTATCGCCGGGTTCTTTCACCTCTCCATCGTGATGAACGTGGGAGTCTTGCACGGCGGCGTAAACCTGTATAATAACGGATTCGCAGGCGGATTTGTGGCGTCATTTCTGGTGCCAATTCTCGATGCACTCAAAAGAAGCAGGAAACCAGCATGAAACACGAGACCAAGAAGATCTCCAAGATTGTCGATGAAATTCTCACCTATTTTTTGTTCCACTTCAACGCGAGAGCGGAAATCACCATCACTCCGGAACCCGAGCGGTATCGCATGCAGTTTCGATTTTCCGACGTGCCGATCACCGACGAGGCGTATGCGGCACTGGACCAGCGGCTGGTGGTGAAGCGGCAACCGGAACTCGAGGACTACTACTGGCAGCTCACCGGCGAGATCGAGGACAGCAACGAGCTCATGCTGGTTGCGATGATGTGCGACTCAATCGAGATGCGTCGCGACGGAAACGACATCACGTTGAACCTCGTACGCTCAATATGAAGTCAGCATGACCGCAATTCATGACCGAAACGCTCTTTTTTAGATTTTATTGACATAATTGATTTTGTCCCTTAGAATGTACGGAAACGATAAACCATACGAATTGCGTATGAAGCGTGGTTCCGTTATGTGGGGGGCAATAATGAAGAACGTGAAACTTGGCGTCAAACTGATCGGTGGATTTTCGGTGGTGGCGCTGATCGTCCTGGTGGTTGGCATATTTGGCTGGACCGGCGCGGTACAGCTGAACACCCACGTGGCGGAGATCGGCGAAGTCCGACTTCCGAGTATCGAAAACCTACTCATTATCAAAGCGGAATCCAACGCCGTACGGATCGCCCTGCGCTCCCTTCTGAATCCGCGCATGACTATGGAACAACGAGAGCAGCAGTACGCCAACATCGCGCGCAGCCGAGACAACTACCAGGCGGCGTGGGACGCATACGAACCACTCCCTCAGACACCCGAAGAAGCGCGACTGTGGGAGCAGTTTGTGGCCGCGTGGAACGAGTGGGCGGCGCTCAACAACGCCTTTCTGGAGCAGTCCCGAGCCATCGAGCAGACCGATATCCGAAACCCCGACGAGTACACCGGCCGGTTTGCCGGTTTCATCGGGGACCACCACGAGCTGATGGGCCGGGTAACCAACTATATGCTCACCGGAGAGGCGTTTGCCGGAGGGGAAGACCCCACCGCGTGTAACTTCGGCCGCTGGCTCGCCGGGTATCAGACTACCAACCCCACGATCGCCCGTCTGATCAACGAGATCCAGATCCCGCACAACCAGTTCCACCAGAGCGTCGCCGAGATTCGCCGCGCGATGATCGCCGGCAACCGCAACGCGGCCGTCGCGGAGTACAGCACCACCATGCGGCCCGCCGCTGAGGCGGTCTTCGCTACCTTTGACGCGCTCTTTGATGAAGCAGACCGCGTAACGGACCTGTATAACGCCATGAACGAACAGGCCATGGGTATCGCGGTGCAGCGACAGACCATCGCCACCGACCTCCTTGACCAGATTATCCATATCAACGAAGAGGTTGCCGATGCCGCGGTTGCCGCCGCGATGGCGGACGGCGGGCGGGTGCAGACGGTTGCAATCATGGGCATGGCACTCGGGGTGGTGCTCGCGCTGGTCCTGGGTATCATCCTGACCCGCGCGATTACCCGACCCGTCTCGCTGGGAGTTGCATTTGCGCAGCGGCTCGCCCAGGGGGACATGACGGGAACCCTCGACGTACATCAGAAAGATGAGATCGGCGTCCTTGCAGACGCGATGCGAGAGATGTCCAACCGACTCACCGAGGTGGTTCGCAACGTGCAGACGGCCGCCCAGAACGTTTCATCCGGCAGCGGAGAGATGAGTTCGACCGCGCAGGAGATGTCGCAGGGCGCAACCGAACAGGCCGCCGCGGCCGAAGAGGTGAGCTCCAGCATGGAAGAGATGGGAAGCAACATCCGCCAGAACGCGGACAACGCGACCCAGACCCAGTCCATCTCTCAGCAGTCCGCGGAGAACGCCGAAGAGGGCGGTCGCGCGGTGCAGGAGACCGTTGCGGCCATGAAAGAGATCGCCGAGCGGATCAGCATCATCGAAGAGATTGCCCGAAACACCAACCTTCTCGCCCTCAACGCAGCCATCGAAGCGGCCCGCGCTGGTGAGCATGGAAAGGGATTTGCGGTGGTCGCCAGCGAAGTGCGAAAGCTTGCCGAGCGCAGCCAGAAGGCCGCCGGCGAGATCAGCGAGCTCTCATCGCGCAGCGTTGCAATCGCGGAGAAGGCCGGGCAGATGCTCGAAAAGATCGTTCCGGACATCAAGCGAACCGCCGAGCTGGTTGAAGAGATCAGCGTTGCAAGTGGCGAGCAGCGCTCCGGTGCCGATCAGATCAACAAGGCGCTGACCCAGCTCGACCAGGTGATTCAGCAGAACGCCTCGGCGAGTGAAGAGCTGGCATCGATGGCCGAGGAGCTGAGCAGCCAGTCCAGCCAGCTCGACGAAACCGTCCGGTTCTTCAAGCTCAAGGACGACGGAAACAACGGTTCGCGCCGGGCGATTGCGGCCGATGCCGGCGTTCACGCGCCCATCCGCGCCGGCGTTGCACACGCTCAGCGCGCTGCGCAACCGGCCAAAAACACCACCGGCAAGGCCCCGGCAGCCACGCAATCGCAGCCAACCGGTATCACCCTGGCAAATATCACCGACCAGGATGACCGGGACGACAGCGAATTTGAAGAGTTCTGATCGAGAAACCCTCCCCTTCCCTTCTTTCCGGCCCGACGGCCGGTTAGAAGGGATATCCAATCGCAATGTTGAATACCAGATTATTGCGGCGCCATTGACGGTCCAACGGATCGATTGAACCGACCACCCAGCGATCTCCCGGATCGCGCCACGGCTGGCGAAGGGGCGTTGCGATGTCGAGTCGCACCACCACAATCTGAGGATCAAATCGAATGCCAAACCCGGCGCCCACCGCAGACTCTTCCAGGATGCGGTCGATCTGGAATCCACCGTTCGTTTCATCGGCTTCAGGATCGAGCGACCAGATATTGCCGGCGTCTACAAAGAGGGCGCCTTTCACCATGCCCCAGATCCCAAAGCGGTACTCCAGATTCATCTCAAGCCGCAGATCGCTGCTGCGCTCCACTGCCGGTCCTCCCGCGGACTCCGGTGCAACGGTGCCGGGACCGAAGCTTCTGCCAAGGAAGGCGCGAATGCTGTTGGTTCCGCCGACGGTGAACTGTTTGACCCGTGGCAGCGACGAGGAATTCCCGAGCGGATACCCTCCCCCCGCGAGCAGGCGACCAACAAGCATGGTCGCGTCGCTCAGGGGCAAAAAATAACGACTGTCGCTGTCCAACCGAACAAACTGTGAATAGGGAATCTCGAGAACGGTGAAGGGATTGTCGGCGTCGGGGTCGCGACCCGTGGTCTGGGCCTTTACCAGGGAGAGCAGGTTTCCCGCGAGTTCCAACTGTCCGGACAGGAAGTGCTGCGCCTCGGTGCGGTCCGGGTTACGATCGCTGTAGACCACGCGGTAGCTTCCCCCGATAATCAACTGTTCATCGAAGCTTCGTGCCAGCGTTGGGTTTGCATCGAGCACATCCTGAAACGAGGAGCTGAAGTCAAGGGGGCGTACCAAGGTCACTTCGACCGGCCGCAGCTCGTGTCGAATGGCAGACTGCGGACTCCACCGATACCCAAGCGAAGCGGTGAACTGATCGAGCCGGTAGGTATCGACGCGGGTAAGGGTTGAGAATCCGGTACGAAGCGTAGTCCGCGGCATAACCGCGCCGCGCCCGTCGGCCCACCGACCAAAGGGAGCGATGATCCGTGGAACCGCCAGGACTCCTTCGATGCCAATTTCGTAGGAATCGATCGCCCAGTTTCCGTCGCCGAGCAGGGTCTCAAACCCGGTATTCAGATCAACGGTGAGCGTTTCCGCCCCGGAGAAGGTGTTGCGGTCACGGTATCGAACCGCCGCGCCGGGTCCGGCAAACCCATCGGAGCGGGTAACCGCCTGTATTTCGCCCTCGATGGTCTTTTCCCGCATGGGCGACAGAAGCACCTCGGCGTGAAGCACGCCTTCCTGTGGATCCTGCTCGTATCGGATATTCACAAAGCGAAAGAGCCCCAGGCTCATCAGACGGTTGATCGAGTTCACGTGCTGAACCCGACTGAAGGTGTCTCCGGGGTTGAAGAGCAGCGCGGAGGCAATTACCTCGGGGCGGTACCGTTCACGCCGCTGGACGTATCGGTAATCATCACCAAGTTCGATGACGGTGGCATCGTCGGGAATCCCACTGCGACCGGGCGCGTGGTCGGCATAGATGGTGACCGATCCGATGGTATAGCGGACCCAGGCCGATTCCGGTGTATCGGGTTGGACGGTGAGCCGAAGCGACACGGTGCGGGCTTCCATATCGCGTTCCGCCTCAAAGAGGAGATACTCGGGAGTGAATGCAAAAAACCCCTGGTTCTTCAATGCACGATCGATTCGCACCCGTTCGGACCGAAGCGTCTCCAGGTTGTAGACCTCACCGGCAACAATCAGACTCTCGGCGCGGGTCCCGGCGATTGCCTCTTC
>REDM01000166.1 GCA_007693485.1 Spirochaetaceae bacterium | reverse complement strand
CGAACAGGTACACCAATTCAGGTTTCAGGGCGCGGAGCCGAGTTACGATCTCTGGGATTCGTGCCTCTCATTCCGACATAGCTTGCGTAAGTATACTCGTTCCATACTATTGCCGCCAAGGAGGGAGTTCCACCCCCTACCCCAGAAGGTGAAACATCGACACCAGACTTCCCAGCACAACGAAGCCAATCCCAATCAACCACTGCGTGCGCGCGAAGTTGGCCTGCATGTCGTCGAAACGCTTATCAACAGACTCGAACCGTTTGTCCGAGGCCGCAGCGCGCACCTCAATCTCGCGCAGCACCGCCGTGAACCGCTCATCCATCTGCTTCTGCATCGACGTAAACCGCTGCTCCATCAGCTCTCGCTGAGCATGCAACTCGCTGCGCATCAGCTCCTGCCCGGACAGAATCGCGTCTTCCAGCCGCGTCAACTTCTCCACCACCTGCACCCCAGGCAACGGCCGATCCGAAGCTTCAAGCCACCCCGGCAACTGAGACTGTACGTACCGTCCAATCCGCTCCAGATCCGCATCCTGCAGGGCCATGAGCCGTTCTCCCATACTGTTCACCTCTCAGTATAGTAATACGCGGGAAAATGAACAACTGCTTTCGTTTTGGGAGAAAAACACCGAAATCAACGCCACGTTCGATCACGCCACAAACGTCCAGACCGCCACCAACGCCGATCTCGGCCTCACCACCGAAGCGCCCACCATCGATGAATTGGAATATAAACTTCAGGAAATGATCCCGGAACGTGCAGAATTAAACCACATCGATGTTCCCAGGCCGCTCCGCTTCAAACCTTGAACGCGATTCTTCGCCAATCTGCATTCTAAAACAATTCTTGCCGCCACAGCCGGAGAACAGACCTTGCCGCGCAATACACATCGACGTCCGAAATAAGGACCGGCGGAGGCGCTTTGCCCCGCATTCTGTCACAGTTGCCACCTCTCACGATGGGGCACATCTCGCGTTCGTCCGAAGGATTCCCAGTCAGGCCCGTAGAGGACTTCCACCTCCAAATGGGTGCGCATTGTCGGCGGACAAAAAAACCCCGCCTTTCGGCGGGGTTCGTAATGTGATCAGATTGAGCTCTGATTAGAACGCAAGCTTCACACGAGCGTAGATGCCCGAGAAATCGTTGCTGCGAGCGAACTCGGCGGGGACAATACCGTCGCCGTCATCGGCGAGCCAGTAATACCCAAAGCGAGCGGTGGCACGACCGAGGCTGAAGAGCACCGAAGCGTCAAACGAGTCAAACGCATCTTCGTACACGTCATCATCAAGGCCGATGCCAACACCAAACTGCAGGCTGGCGAAATCAACCGGGGTCAGTCCGATGCCGATACCCAGCGCATTCGCTTCGCTACCGTCCTGTCCAACCAACACGAAGTCAGCCGAAACGAGACCGCCGTATGCAGCTTGGAGAGCAACGTTGAAGCCAAATTCAGGATCATTGCCTTCTGCATCCAGGAAGAACGTCCACGCGGTGGTGAGGCCGAGTGTCAGGTCTTCAACAGCCTCGAACCCGAGGAGACCTGCGGCGACGCCGAGTTCTTTGTTGTCGGAAGCGGCAGTGGGTGCATCAGGAGTCTGCGCGAACACGAGTTCGAAGACCGCATTTCCCACTCCAACATCAACTCCACCGTCGAGACCAATAACGGCTGCGGTGTTGTCAGCAACCATGTCGGTGTTCAGCAGGCGAACTGCAGCGTGAATGTTGACCATGTCCATCACACGGAAACTGAGCTTCGTGCCGGTTCCGGCGGGCTTCGAAACGGCGAGACCCGACCAGTTGTATGCGTCAATCTCAGCAACGTCAGCGTAACCCCATTCGTTCCAACCGGTGTTCCAGCTGATTCCAACGCCGGCATCAGTGGTTCCCAGAATTGCTCCAAGGTTCGTGGTGATGTGTGCGCGGTTCACGCCGAGGGCACCAGGACCGGTGGTACCGGGGGGGGTGCCCGGAGTTTGATCCATTCGGATAAAAATCCGATTGTACTCGTCAACGTTTCCCGACACGATCACGCGTGCGAACGTTTGGCTGTGTGAGCCATCATCGCCACGCTGGATGCGTGCTTCTACTTCGCCACTGACAGCTACCTGGGCCATTGCCACGCCACCGACCAGTGCCAGTGCAATAACAAGGATAAGAATTTTCTTCATGTTTATCCTTCCTCCGTTCTTTTCTTGGTGAGAGCCAACGACCCTCTTTTGCATAGTACGTCGCAAGTATAGCAACCGGAATTTACCGTGTCAACCCGCCGTTTCGGATATTTTTTTCTCGATGGCGTGATGGAAAGGCGCGGTGAGGGCACATCGAAATATCCTTGTGACGGGGCTGACGAAGCTCATCCTCGGATGCTCTACCATGCACTCATAGTATCGCCCAGAATTGAAAAAAACACAAGAGCGGATTTCGGTTCATGACCGATTGTTTGACTCAGCCCAGAACGTGGAAGATCGACACCATCGTGCCCAGCACCACAAAGCCCACGCCAATCAGCCACTGCGTCCGCGCGAAATTTGCCTGCATGTCGTCGAAGCGCTTATCAACGGACTCAAACCGCTTGTCCGTCTGCTCGCGCTGCTCTTCGAAGCGTTTGTCGACTGCATCAAACCGTTTGTCCATCTCGCGCAGGATCGCCTCGAACCGGGCGTCGGATGCCGCAAAGCGCTGGTCCATCTGCAGCTGCATTGCGTCGAAGCGCTCATCCATCTGCTTCTGCACGGATTCGAAGCGCTCGTCCATCTGCTTCTGCATCGCGTCGAAGCGCCGGTCTACCGCGGCAAAGCGCTGTTCCATCAGCTCGCGCTGGGCGCGGAACTCGGTGCGCATCAGCTCCTGGCCCGAGACTATGGCGTCTTCCACGCGGGTAAGGCGCTCGAGGATTCGCGCCTCGGGCAGGGGGCGCTCCATCGATTCCATCCAGCGGGGCAGCTGAGACTGTACATACTTTCCAATTCGCTCGAGATCCGCGTCCTGCAATGCCATGACCGTTTCTCCCATTCGTGTCTCCTTTCAGTATAGTAATACGGGGGTAAATGAACAACTGCTTTCGTTTCCGCGGAAAAACGTGAAGCAGCGCGACGTTTTTGGCGTTCTACAGTACAATGGAGGAGTGAGAAAGATGGGAATACCGCTGACCAGACGCGACCGCCACTGGACCTACGCCGATATCTGCGCCCTACCCGAGGAGGAGCGGTGGGAGATCATCGACGGCGTAGCGTGGAACATGTGCGCCGCGCCAATCGAGCCGCACCAGTGGATCTCGGGGGAGATATGGTATCGCCTGCGCGACCTGCTGGGAGCCGACGGTCCGTGCCGGGTCTACGCCGCGCCCTTTGATGTGTTTTTTCCGCGCGCGCCGATGCCCACCGAGGGCGGAGAGCCGGTGCTGGACGGCATCGACACCGTGGTGCAGCCGGACATCGTGGTGATCTGCGACCGAAACCGGATCATCCGGGAGGGCTGCGTGGGCGCGCCCGACCTGGTGGTGGAGATCCTCTCGCCGTCCACCTCGCAGAAGGATCTTCGCGACAAGTTCGCGCTCTACGAACGCGGCGGCGTACGCGAGTACTGGGTGGTCGATCCGGGCAACGAGGCAATCACCCTCTTCCGCCTGGGACCAGACGGACGCTACGCAGACCCGGAGTTCTATCGCCTGATCCAGGAGCCGGACGCCCGCGCGGAGTCGCGCGTGATCGAGGGATTCTCGATCAGCGCACGCGAGCTGTTTTCGCGCTCGTAGGAGGAGTTGTGTCGACGCAACACACGCAAGCGCCTCGCTCTCGCGGCGTCGGGAGCGATCCCATTGAGCGGAGCCTGGAGCTGCTCGCCGTGCTTCAGGAGCTCAATATTGCCGCAGACGCGGCAGAGAACCCGCACCTGACTCCGGCGCAGCTCGAGCAGCGCTTCTGGCTCCGCATGCGCGATCGCAAGGAGGGGCGGTGACCCTGGCCGAGGCGCTGGAGCGAACCCTCGACGCCTGCAGCTCCGCTCGCGTGGCGCTTGCGGGCGGATTCGCGCTCTCGGTGCACGCGCAACCCCGGGCCACCGTCGACATCGATCTGATGGTGTTTGGCGCAGTAGATGACGTTGAAGCGGCGCTTCGAGCCACGTTCCCCTCGGTCTATAGAAACCCGCAACCGCTGACCTATCCGCTGGTCACCGTGCATCGGTTTCTCCTGATCGATCCCAACCCCGGCGGCGAGGCAACCGAACAGATCCTTGATCTTCTGGAACCTCGCAACGCAGACTTCGCCGGCGAGGCGTGGCAACGGGTCCAGCGTATCCGCTTTCGCGACCGCCAGGTGGCGGTTCTCTCCCCGGAGGCGCTCTACATCCTGAAGCGGGCGTCCGACCGAACACAGGATAAGGCCGACGCCGAAGCGCTGGAAGCGGCGCGGACGAGCGGCTGGGACGACGACTTCATCCGCCGCTGGCTCCCCGCCGGCTGAACGCTGCCCCCCTACACCAGATCCGCCCGCCCTTCGCGCTCGAGCTGGTCCACCGCCTCCTTGACCAGCTGGCTGCGGCCGCGGCGGCAGACCAGGACGCGGCCGTTCTTCACCACCACGCAGAGATCCTCTACCCCGCAGAGCGCCACCGGCAGGTCCGAGAAGACGTAGTTGCCGCTGGACTCCACGGAGACGGTGCGGGCCACCGCCTCGCCGGGGGCGATTTCGTCGGTCAGGAGACCCGCCTCCTGGAGCTTGGCCATCTCGTCCCAGCTTCCCACGTCGTTCCAGTCAAAGCCCGCCTCCACCACGGCGGTGCGATCGCTGCGCTCCATGACCGCGTAGTCAATGGAGACGCGCGGCAACTGAAGGTAGGCCGCGGCGATGGCGGATGCGTCCCCCGCGGTGCGGATTGATGCCTGGTCGGCCGCGACGCCCGGCCCCTCGGGGTGGGCTGCGCCGGCGGTGGCACTGGAGGCTGCAGAGACGGGATCGCTCCACGGCAGACCCGCGATCAGCGAGGCGAGGCCGGGTTCAAACTTCACCAGCTCTTCCCACATGGTGGAGATCTGAAACACAAACATGCCGGAGTTCCAGAGGTAACCGCCGTCGGCGAGGTAGGCCTCGGCCGTTTCGCGGTTGGGTTTTTCCTTGAACGCGTCCACGTTGCGCCCGGGGCCGATGGGTTCGCCCAGGTGGATGTAGCCGTAGCCGGTTTCAGGGCGGTTGGGCCGGATGCCAAAGGTAACCAGATGGCCCATGCGCGCGAGCTCGTCGGCGCGCTCCACGTCGCGGACAAAGGCGTCGGTGGGGGTGATCACGTGGTCGGCGGCCAGCACCAGAACGGTATCGTGCTCGCGGCCGGGGGTGCGCGCCAGATACGAGATGGCAAGCGCCACCGCGGGGGCGGTATTCTTGGCCTGCGGTTCGGCCAGCACCACCGGCGGGCGGCCGGTTCTCCCCGCGGAACGCGCGAATCCCCCTCTCAGGGGGGCGTAGCGGGACATGCCGGTCACCTGGTCAACGTGGGTCACCACCACCACCTCGCCGCGCGCGCCGGTTGCCTCCGCGCGGACCAGGGTGCTCTCGATCAGGGTGCGGCCGGTGCCGGGGTCCATGAACTGCTTGGGGCGCAGCCGCACCGATGCGGGCCAAAGCCGTGTGCCGGTTCCTCCTGCCAAGATTACCACGTGATCGGTCATATCCGCCTCCTGCTGTGTCTGTCGATGGGTGCTGTAGGACCAGTATACTACGCCTGCCGGGCAAAAAGCACAATTTTGGCACCACCCGGTGCGGCCGCCGCCGGTCAAGCGGCCGACAAACCCTTGACCGCAGGTGCGCGTCGGCATAGAATCAGAGGACGCGCAATCAGCAGAAGGAGTCCACGCATGGCATCCGCATTCACGCTCTCAATCTATCCCTGGGTCTATACCGCCCAGTACCAGTCGGACGGGAACTGGCAGGAAAACTACATCGAGAAACCGCACAAAACCCCGGAAGAAGAGGCCGCCCTGAGCCCCGAAGAGCGCGACCGCCTGCTTGCCTCGCGAAACTCCTTCCCCGAGATGCCGCTGGTCAACTACACCACGCAGTACGGCCTTGGCTGTTTTGAGGGGCTGAAGGCCTACCCGCAGCCCGACGGCACGCTGAAAATCTTCCGACCCGACGAGAACGGCAAGCGCATGCAGGCTTCCATGGAAGGCCTCATGATGCCCGCCTACCCCGAGGAACTCTTCACCGAGGCGGTGCGCGAGGTGGTCGCCCGCAACTACAAGATCGGGTTTTTCCCGCGCTACGACCCCGAGTGGGCCAGGGACGGCTTTGTCTCCGGCCACTCCATCTACCTGCGCCCCTTCAGCTATTCGGAACCGGGCATCGGCCTCAACCTCAGCAAGAAGCCGTGGGTTGTCATTGTCTCGACTCCCGTGGGGTCCTACTTCGACAGCGAGCTGCGCCCCAAGGCAATCACCACCGAGCTGGTGCGCGCCATGCCCGGCGGCACCGGATGGATCAAGTGCGACGCCAACTACGTCACACCCATTCTGGTCAAGAAGCGCGTCGAGAAGCAGGGCTACATGGAAGCGATCTTCCTGGACGCCAAAGAACAGAAGTATGTAGAGGAAGGCTCCTCCTGCAACATCTTTTTCTTTCTCAAGGAAGGCACCCTGGTCACCCCAAAGCTGGGTGACACCATCCTGCCCGGCATCAACCGCAAGAGCGTGCTCACCCTCGCCCACGACAAAGGCGTGAAGGTCGAAGAGCGCGACATCACCATTGACGAGGCGATGGCCGACGCGGCCGAATGCTTTGTCACCGGGACCGCCGCAGGCGTGGCCTACCTGGAATCGATCACCCACAAGGGCAAGACGGCGGTCTTCAACAACGCAGAGCTCGGTGATTTTACCCGGGAGCTGTTGCTTACCCTGAAGGGAATCCAGTACGGCGCGGTGGAAGACCGTCACGACTGGATGGTGCCGATCGGCTGACCGGCCGGCCGTACGCGGCTTGAGTCGCCCGATCGTGGATCAAAAACTCAGGTCGGAGAAGTCCATCGGGATCTGCGGGTATATCTGCGGGTCAAACTCGGGCAAAGGATAGAGGATCTCGCGCAGGTTGAGCTGGGCGAGGTTGACCATCTCGGCGCGCGCACCGGTCTCGGGGCTGCGCCGATAGTTGACCGCCAGCTCCTGCGACGCCTGCAGGTGCACCATCGCGCGGCGGCGGAAGTCCGGGTCGCCCTGGCGGCGGGCCAGCTGCAGATAGGTCACCCCCAGGTTGTTCTGGGCGCGAATCAGCGTTTCAATCACAAATCGATGCGACGGCTCCTCGTCCACCAGCAGGGTCGGGATGCGCGCGCGACGGCGCAGCGTCTCGTCGAGCAGCTCGGTGAAAATTCCCTCAGCGGGAAAGAGATCGCCGGTAAAAAAGAGCGCGTTGCCCGTTGCCATGAGGATGGCCGGATTGGTGGTGTGTCCCTCGGCGGCGTTGAAGAACTCATCGAGGGCCTCAGGGTAGCGCTCGGCGCGAAAATGGGCAAAACCCTTGCGATAGCTCATCTCGCGATCGGTGAAACCCGCGTCCTGCGCCCGGCGAAACTGATCGAGGGCCGCTTCCCAGTTGCGTTCCACATAATAGTAGATATTTCCAAGTCCGGCGTAGAGCCGGCCAAACACGGGATCGGACCCCAGCAGCCGCCGCGCGCGCGCGTTCTCAAAGCGGTCGATGGCGGTTCTGAACTGCGCTTCGGCCGCGATGAAGTCGGCGCGCTCGTAGTGAAACTCACCGAGGCGGCCGTGGGTGTCGATCAGCATTCGCAGGTTGCGCCGGTCCAGCGGCTCGACCGCGCCAAAAAAGCGCACGCTGTTTCGCAGGGCGCGCTCTTCTTCGACCGGATTGTCCATGCGGCGGAAGAACCGCGCGAGCTGATAGTGAATCTCGGGGACCGGCAGGTCCATGCCAACCGCCCGCCGGTTGGCGCGCATCAGGATGTCGTAGACCTGCGCGACGCGGTCGCGATCCAGCAGATACCCGGCGAGTTCGGCGTAGATCTCGGGGTCCACATCGATGCGCGAGTCGCCCTCAAAGAGATTCTTCAGCTGAAGGATCTCCTGGTGGTAGTCGCCGTGGATCCCGTGCGCGCGGATGAAGAACCGCAGCATCCGAAAGAGCAGCTCGTCGGTATCGCCGTGCGCGTTGATCAGCCGCGCGTAGCTGAGGCGGGCGTTCTCAAAGCGGGCCGGGTCTTCGCTGGCCCAGGCGAGATAGTTGTCTCCCGCGGCAAGGAGGGCGGCGTAGTGGCTGACATCGCGGTCCAGGATGCGCTCGAGCAGGGCCTCGGCCTTCTCGTAGTTGCCCAGTATCTGTGATTCCAGGCGGGCGTAGTCCAGAATGCCTCGCTCGTCGTCTGGCCAGATGGAAAGGAGCGCCTCGTATTTGTTCACCGCCAGCTGGTAGCGCCGGGCATCGATGAAGGCGTCCGCGTAGGCGTAGTACCAGCGGCGTGACTGCCAGATGGTCTCCGCCTGGGCAAACCGCTGAAGCGCGAGCTCGGTGCGCCCCTCGGCCAGATGGTCCAAGCCATTCAAATAGATGGCGCGCGCGTGAAGCGGACGCCAGACGTAGCTGTACGTGAGGAAGGCGGCGAGGGCCACCACAACGGCCGCGCTGAGTACCAGGCGCAGCACCGGCCAGACGTACTCGCGGAAGCGGTAGCCCAGCGACGCGCGCTCCTGCTCGTAGTCGATACCGGTGCGCTTCTCGTAGCCCTTGGGGACCTTGAGCTCTTTGCCCAGGATCCGGCCCGCCGACTGCGCCACCACCTTCGCCGACTCGCCGCGCACCAGCTGCTTGATGAGCTTCTCGACCTCACCGGACGAGGCGGTGGACTCCGCGACAATCTCTTCTACCGCCAGCTTGACGTTGAGCGGCAGGGCAGCGAGGGTGCGCTGCAGGTCGGCAAACTGCTCGTCGGTAAGCTCCACCTCGGGGCCGGACGCGTCGATCGCCTCGGGCGGAGCGTCGGATATGGCCACCGCAGGGTTGAGACTGTCCTCGTCGGCATCCAGCGGGCCTTCGTCCATGACACCAAACTGCGCGCCAAAGTCGCCGAGGCTGAACTCGTCAACGTCCAGCAGATCGCCGGTGTCGTCTTCTTCTTCGGGGAAGTCCTCCGCGGGCGCACTGAACTGCTCGCCTTCGTCAAACCCCTCGTCGGCGCCCAGCCCTTCTCCGCCAAATCCGCCGGTGTCAAAGTCGTCGACGGCAAAGTCATCGCCCCCCGCCCGGCGGCCCGCCGGCGCCGGAGCAGCACCGCCGCCCAGCGAGATCTCGTCTTCCTCATCGTCAATCTCAAACTCGCCGGGGTCAAAGGTAAACGCGTCGCCGCTTCCCTCGTCTTCGGAAAACGAGAAGTCGTCGAGATCATCCATCGGCTTGGCCGCGTCATCCGGCGTCGCGGGCTCGTCGACGCCCTCGAGATCGGCGCCGTCGAGGTCTGAACCGTTCACGTCTGCACCGTCCGCGTCACCGGCGTCGGCCTCACCGAGATCGAAGTCACCAAGGTCGAGGTCTTCGGGCACGTCGCCGGTGACCTCCTCCGCCTCGGCGTCCATGTCGAAGTCGGCGGTTTCAAAATCGTCCATGGCAAAATCGTCGACTTCGCCAAAATCGTCGGCATCGGGCACGTCGTCGGCGGCAGATTCAGCCACCGCGGGCTCCGTTTCGGGCTCGCCGTCGGAACCGGAGACGTCCGCTCCGTCGAGCGGCTCGTCAAAGTCGAGAGGAGCATCGAAGTCAAACGATTCGTCGCCGGCGGGCCCCATATCGAGGTCGGAGAAGACGTCGTCGTCAAGTGGTTCGTTGTCGGGGAGTTCGTCGCCGGGGCCGGCTGCGTCGTCTTCGGGGAAGCCCTGCAGGAGGGCGGCCAGTTCGGGATCGGCCTCTTCGGCAGCGGTGGGCGGAATTTCGGGATCCTCGCCCCATCGGGCCAGGACCGATGGCTCGTTTCCCAGAGGGAGGAGAGTCTTGCCGAGTTTTTCGATCTCTTCCAGCCGCGGCATCGTGGTGTTATCCTTTGTTCATTGTCGGAGCGTTTACAAAAAAGGTAAGCCGCATGTCCTCCCTGTCCGATATTTGAGTATAGCAAAGCGATGAACCGATGGAAACGGCGCGCCGTGACGGCCGCCCTCGTCATAACCATTACCTCCGCGCTCTCCGCCCAGACCGGAAGCGTTGCCCTCGATCTGCGCATCGCGCGCCTGGATCGCGCCGGCGCGCCCGAACTGGTGGACGATCACGTTCTGTTTACCTACGAGGCTTCGCCGGGACGACGCGTTCGCCACGTGGGCGTTGCCTTCCGGCACGAGAACTTCCGTACCATTCACACCTTCTTTCGCTTTCCCGAACGCGACGGCGAACCGTGGCGCGACTCATCCTTCTTCTTCGCCTACCCCTTGCCACGAGACCAGGAGGCGCGGACGCTGGAGTACCGCCTGGTGGTCGACGGAATCTGGACCTCGGATCCGGCCAACCCCAACGAGCGGATCAGTCCCGACGGTGTGCGACTGTCGCGGGTGGACCTTCCCGCCCGCCCGGCACCACCGAGTCACAACCCCATGACCGTCTCCGCCGAGCAGCGTCTGGTTCGTTTTGTGCTGGAACCCGGAGATACCACCACCGGCGATCTGCTCTCCGTTCTGGGGCGACAGACCTTCTTTGACGCGGATCGCCCGCTGGACGTCCGAATCGCCGGCTCTTTCAACCGCTGGGATCCCTTCATGCACGTGCTGCGTGAGGTTCCCGGCCGCCCGGGCCGCTGGGAGATTGAACTGGCGGTTCCGCCCGGGAATCACAGTTACTACTTTGTGGTCAACGGCATCCGGATTATTGACCCGCACAACCCGCAGACGCGCTACCACCGCGAGGGCTACTACGTCTCGTTCTTCTCAGTACGGTGAAATTCCGACCGCTCATCCAAACTTGACACCCCCGTCATTCGGCGATAGGCTTGAATTGAACATGCCAATACTGCAACGGAAGCGCAACAGGGAGATCTATGGCCACAGTCAAGGAAGTGTACGGTGAGCTTGCGTATGAGATGGTTCGCAACTCACACCAGCCGGGGCGAATTACGCACGACGCAATTTTCCAGGAGAGCAACCTCCAGAATCGCGCGCTGATCAACCAGATTCTCGATGAGCTGGTACAGCCCAAAAGCACTTTCGTAGGGGCGGAGCACGTCCTGGAACTCTATCGACGCTGTCAGGCCGGAGAGACGGCGCTGCTGCTGCTCGAACACTACAGCAACTTTGACATTCCCTGCCTCTTTTACCTGCTGCACAAGCTCGGAGCCGAATACGGCGAGGCGGCTGAGTCGATTGTGGCCATGGCTGCCATGAAACTCAACGAAGAGAGCAAGTTTGTGCTTGCCTTCACCGAGGCGTACACCCGCATTGTCATCTATCCGGGCCGGGCGCTTGAGCAGGTTGCCACCACCGAACAGGGCGAGGAGGAGGTTCGGAAAGCGAAGCAGATCAACATGTCGGCCATGCGCGAAATGGTTCGCTGCAAGAACACCGGCCGCATCGTGCTGCTCTTTCCCACCGGAACCCGATATCGCCCCGGCGTGCCGGACAGCAAACGCATCCTGCGGGCCGTGGATACCTACATCAAGGGGTTTCAGAACGCTGTCTTCGTCGGGATTGCCGGAAACGTGCTGCTGGTAAACTCCGAGTCCGAGATGTCTGAAGACTTCATCAATCCCGACACGGTGACCTTTGCCGCGAGCCCGGTCATCTCCTGTTCCGAGTTCCGAAACAACGCGAGGGCCGAGGCCGCCTCGCCGGACGACATCAAGAACGTGGTTGCCGACTCGGTGGGCCGTAAGCTCGCCGAGATGCACCAGATCGCCGAGGCCGAACGCGCGCGCATCATCGGCTCGTAGCGCGCGCTATCGCTAAGCGCTATCGCTGCGATCGCACCCACTCGGGCAGGTCCAGCTCCAGTACCGTAGACACCGATTCAAACCCCAGCTCCTCGAGCGAACCGCGGATGACGTCGGCGCTTCCCGGCAGTGAGACCAGAACGCGGCTGACCCCAGCCGATCGGGCGTGGTGGAGGTATGCGTGCAGGAGGGCGGTGGCAATCCCCAGCCCCCGGAACTCAGGCTCCACCGCGAGCAGTGCCAGGACCGCAACCAGCCGCCCTCCGTCGAGTCGGTGGTGCTGGCCGCAGACCAGACCGGCGCGCCGGCCTTCGGGCCCTTCGGCCACGCACGCAAGCGTTTCGGAGCTCTCCATCGCCGGCATCCCGTGAAGCAGCCGCGCGGCCAGGAAGTCGCGGTAGTCAGCCGGCTGTTCGGCAAAGAGCTCGCCTGCAACCGATTGGGCGCACTCGCGGGCGTAGTCGGCCACGACATCCGGCAGCGGACCGGAGTAGTGCTGCATCACAAAATCGCTGAGCACCAGGTCGTCGGTTTCCTGGAACTGGGGGTCTTCGGGGTCGAGACCCAGAAACTCGCAGGCGTCGTTGTACCACTCCACCACCAGGTTCTGCATCTCGCGGTCCTTGAACCGAAGCCAGAGCCGCTCGATGTCGGGTCGCTCCTTCAGGGCGTTCTTGAAGTTGCGAAAGACCCCCCGCCCCGAAGAGAGAATGGCCCCAAGGCGCTCGCGGTAGACCGGGTTATTGAGGGTGCCGGTGAAACGCTCCATCAGGTTGTACCCGTCCACCGACTCCCACACCGGCAGCGGAACGAAGCGTTGAGGGTCATCGGCGCGCTCTTCGCTTGCGGGCTCAATCTGCATGGTCTGCACGTCGAGTACGTACTCACACTCCTGGTTTTCCATGGCGAAGACAATTTGATCCACCAGCTCACGCGACAGGACAAACTTCATGATGCCGGA
The DNA here is from genome assembly GCA_007693485.1 of Spirochaetaceae bacterium. Taxonomy (GTDB): domain Bacteria; phylum Spirochaetota; class Spirochaetia; order DSM-27196; family PWMO01; genus PWMO01. Next base: position 19,245 of record REDM01000166.1, on the reverse strand, counting down.
CCCCGCATGCGCCGCCGGTCCTGTGCGAGCTGTCGCACCTCGTCCAGCGGCAGCCGGGTGATGCTCCGCGTGCGCCGGTCCAGAAGTTCCAGCTCGCCGCTCTGGATCGAACGGGTCGACACAACGATGCGAAAGGGAATGCCCAGGAGGTCTGCATCCTTGAACTTTGTACTGATCGACTCGTCGCGGTCGTCCAACAGGGCAAGCGCACCCAGCTTTCGGTAGACCTCTTCGCAAATTGCACGGACCCGCGACGACTTGCCGATGGAGAGTACAAAAAACTGATAGGGCGCGAGCTCTGGTGGCCAGATGATTCCACGGTCGTCGTGGTTGTGCTCCACCACCGCCGCGATCAGTCGGCCGATGCCAATGCCGTACGAGCCCATGAAGGGAAAGATGCGCTCGCCGTGCTCCCCGGGGACCGTCAGATCCATGGTACGGGTGTAGTATTCGCCCAGCCGGAAGATGTGCCCCAGCTCCATCACGGTGCGTTCTTCAAGCTTGCCGCCGCAGTGCAGGCAGCTGCTTCCCGGGGTGACACGGGCTACATCGGCCACAACGTCGGCGTCAAAGTCGCGGCCAAAGTTGGCGTCGCCGTAGTGCTGGTTTTCGCGGTTGGAGCCAACCACCAGGTTGGGGGTGTTTGCAACCGATTCGTCGGCAATCACGCGAATACCGATCCGCCGGCGTTCCAGTGGATCGAGGCCGATGGGCGAAAGAAAGCCGGGGGGCAAGCCGCACGCATCGAGCTGCTCCCGCGTGGCTTTCTTGACCACGATTCCCCCAACCGCCTTGGCCAGCTTCTCGATGCTGACCTCGTGGTCGCCGCGCACCACCGCCATCACCAGCCCGTCGGAGGTGGCGTAGACCATGGACTTGGCAAGGGTATGCAGGGGCTGATTCACCTGTTTGGCGAGTCGCGCCATGGTGGTGCAGCCGGGGGTATCAATCGGGTACAACTCGCGCGGCTGCTCAACGCTGCTCTTTTTTGATCCAACAGCAACGTCCATGTTGGCCGTGTAGCCGCATCCCGCGCAGGCCAGCACCGTGTCGTCGCCGCAGGTTGACTCGCAGAGAAACTCGAAGGAGCGATCACCTCCCATGTAGCCTACTCCCGCCTCGGCGGCAATCACCGGCACTCCGCAGCGGTGAAAGATGCGCTGATAGGCGGCAAAGACCTTGGGGAAGAAGTTGTTCAGGTCGACAAAGGAGCGATGAAACGAGTACCCGTCTTTCATCAGGAACTCTTTGGTCCGCACCGGCCCACAGCGCGTGCGCTCCTCGTCACGAAATTTGGTCTGAAACTGATACAGAAAGGCCGGCAGATCGCGATACGACCCAGCGGTGGCACGAAAGAGCTCTACCACCGCTTCTTCGTGGGTGGGAGCGAGCACCAGGCGCTTTCCACCGCGGTCGGTAAACTGCACCATGTCGCGGTGGATGAGCCGGTCGCGGCCGCTGCGCCGCCAGATCTCGTGCGGGTTGACCAGCGGCAACAACACCTCCTGCCCGCCGAGTTTGTCCAGCTCTTCGCGCACGATCTGCTCAATACCGGCGATAATGCGCATACCCAGCGGCAACCAGGAGAACAGCCCCTGCCCCAGCGGTCGCAAAAACCCGCCGCGAAAGAGCAGCCGGTAGCTCTCGGCGTGCACTCCCTGGGGAACGTTGCGCAGTGTTTTCGCAAAGAGCCGGCTGTAACGCATCGGGCGTATTGTAGGCCCCGCCCGGGCTGCGGTCAAGCTTGCGCACGGCCGACGGGGGAGCACAATTTTCGCACCACCCCCCTCGCCTTGACAGGCAGGGGGAATGCCGCGCATAGTGATTGACAAGAACCCCACACAGGAGATGAACCATGAGTCTTATCGAATACGTAGAAGCCAGAGAAATTCTGGATTCCAGAGGAAATCCGACCGTAGAAGTTGACGTTGTACTGGAAGACGGCTCGCAGGGCCGTGCGGCGGTACCGTCGGGCGCATCCACCGGCGAGCACGAGGCAGTAGAGCTTCGCGACGGCGACAAACAGCGCTTCCTCGGCAAGGGCGTTCTGAAGGCGATAGAGAACGTGAACAACGTGATCGCCGCCGAGATCGAAGGGCTCGACGCGCTCGACCAGGTCGACATCGACCGCACCATGATCGAACTCGACGGGACCGAAAACAAGAGCAAGCTCGGCGCCAACGCCATTCTGGGCGTCTCCATGGCGGTTTCCCGCGCAGCAGCCGACTACCTGGGAGTACCCCTTTTCAAGTACCTCGGTGCCTACCACGCCTGCACCCTGCCCGTACCCATGGCCAACATCATCAACGGCGGCTCGCACGCAGATAACTCGGTGGACTTCCAGGAGTTCATGGTCATGCCGGTTGGCGCGGAAAGCCTGCGCGACGGCGTTCGCATGATCGCGGAGGTCTTTCACAACCTGAAGAAAATTCTGCACGACAAGGGCTACAGCACCTCCGTGGGCGACGAGGGCGGGTTTGCTCCCAACCTGAAGTCCAACGAAGAGGCGGTTGAGGTGATCATGCAGGCGGTCGAGAAGTCCGGCTACAAGATGGTCGACGACATCATGATCGCCCTCGACCCCGCCGCAAGCGAGTTCTACGACAAGTCCAAGGGCAAGTACATCTTCAAGAAGAGCGACAAGCGCGAGCTCTCCAGCCAGGAAATGGCCGGTTACTGGACCGAATGGGCCAACAAGTACCCCATCATCTCCATTGAAGACGGCATGGACGAGAACGACTGGGACGGATGGAAGGCACTGACCGACAGCATCGGCAAGAAGGTGCAGCTGGTGGGCGACGACCTCTTTGTCACCAACACCAAGCGCCTTTCCATGGGCATCGAGAAGGGCATCGCCAACTCCATCCTCGTCAAGGTGAACCAGATCGGCAGCCTGACCGAGACCTTCGAGGCGGTCGAGATGGCAAAGCGCGCCGGCTACACGGCGATCGTCAGTCACCGAAGCGGCGAAACCGAAGACAGCTTCATCGCAGACCTGGTGGTCGCGCTGGGAACCGGACAGATCAAGACTGGATCGATGTCGCGCTCAGACCGCCTGGCAAAGTACAACCAGCTGATGCGCATCGAGGACATGCTCGAGTCGCGAGCGGAATACCCCGGGATGAAGGCGTTTTACTCGATCAAACGCTAACAGTTCAGTATTCGATTGTAAACGAAGCGAACCGACCGCGGTAGGGCGCCTCATGGGCGTCCACGCGGTCGACGCGAGCGGGCCGCGGCCCGGTGCGCAGCCAATCCCGGTAGCGCTCCACGGCCGCGCGAGGCCCTTCACACACCACCTGCACCGACCCGTCGGGAAGGTTTTGCACCCAGCCCCTCAGACCCTGCCGGCGAGCCTCATTGGCAGCGGCGTACCGAAACCCCACCCCCTGCACGCGTCCGTGCACCACAGCGGAGAGTTCCATTTTTTCGGTTGTTGTTTCATCCATCGGCAATTGTCCATCGACAATGGTTGTATGGCGCGCTACGCCAGGTCGGCGATCGCGGTCTGAATCTTCTCGTCCAGCTCCGCATAGTCAAAGGGCTTGAAGATCACCTCGAAAGGAATGGGAAACTCGGGGCGCAGGAATCCACTGGTAATGAAAACCCGCTTGTCGGTGCAGTACGTGGCAAGAAACTTGATCCAGTAGTCGCCACCGAGAACATCCATCCGGTAGTCGGTGACAATCACGTCCACCTGGTGGTCGAGCATCTGTTTGATGGCGCCCACGCCATCGGAGGCTACCAGCAGAGAATACCCCCGCTTCTCCAGATAATCACGCAACGTGAGCCGGATCGCGTCCTCGTCTTCTACAACGAGGACGGTGGCTGTCTGCCTGCTCATGCTTTTCCGGCGCGTCCCGAAATGAGTTCGTCAACGGTGTGGCCGAGGCTGTCAAAGTTCAGGGGTTTGGGCAGAAACGCGTCGGCACCCTCGTCGAGAATCTGTTGGGCAACCGCCGGATCGTCGAGTCCCGAAATCGAAATAATGATGGGATTGCCAAGGGAGTTGTCTTCCTTGATCTGTTTACAGAGCCGATGCCCGTCAACTCCCGGCAGATCGATATCCAGAAACACCAGACCGGGCTTCACTTCCGCAACCACCTTGCCGGCTTCGAAGCCGTCGAAGGCCTGATGAACCGCGATATCCGGATACCGCGACGAGATATACTGCTTCAGCAGACCGTTGAGGTCTCGGTCGTCATCGATGATGGCGGCGGTGGTAATTGTCATCTGCTCCGCGAGCAACCGCTGCAGCTCTTCGGGCATGCGCATCCCGCGCGAGTGCAAGAACTCCACGAGGTCTTCCGAATAGACACGATACTGTCCGCCGGGGGTTGTGAACGCCTTGAGGTATCCGTTCTTGATCCAGTTAATCGCGGTCTGGTTGACCACCCCACAGATATTGGCGACTTCCAGCGCCGAAAAAATCCGTATCTTCTTGTCTGTCTTTGCCATGGTCTCCATCCTTCCCGCTGCGGCCTATTCCGTACAGCATATATGAATTATATCCACAATGTCAAGCAAAATTTTGTCGGGATATTTTAAAGCCTGAATGGGGGAAATATATCTAATCAAGTGCCTTTCGCCAAGGTATTTCGCAGAATCTGAGAAAAGGCAAATCCGTTTCGTTGTAATATTTTCGTGATTCGCTCGGGGTCATCGCTGCGACGGGACGCTCGTTCCAGGGCGTCGCGCAGCGCCTGCTCTTCCCAGGTGGGTTCCTCGCGATCGAGGTCGGCGAGTGCTTCCGCAGCCACCTCACTCGAGACGCCACGCGCCTTCAGGCCAAGCAGCAAGTTGCCACGCCCCTCCGGATGCCGGCGAAGCCGAGAATGCAACCAGGCCGCGGCGAAGCGTCCGTCGTCCTGCAGCCCCTCGGATGCAAGCTCGTCGATCACTACTCGGGAGACCTCGCTGTCAAAGTTTCGCTGCTGCACGCGAAGCAGCAGCTCGCGGCGGGTGTACTCGCGCCGGGACAGCAGGTCCAGAAGCTTCGCCCGGACCCGTCGCCGCTCCGACTTCAACCAGAGCGCGCGCATCTCCTCCAGCTCGACGGTGTCGCCGGTCTCGATCGTGGTGTGATCCAGCAGCTGTGTGAGCACAAAAAAACGGGAGCCATCCGAGAGCGTGATATCCATCACACCGGCGGGGGATCCCGTTTCTATTGAGGTGACGGTAACCGTCACATCGGGCCTCGTATCGCTTTCGCGATCAGCGCTTGGAGAACTGGAACTTCTTCCGCGCGCCGGGCTGGCCGTACTTCTTGCGCTCGACCATTCGGGGATCGCGGGTCAGGAACCCGCTCGCCCGCAGCGAACGAAGGTTTGTCTCGTCCTCTTTTACCAGCGCCCGCGCGATTCCGTGGCGGACCGCGCCGGCCTGGCCGCTCTTGCCGCCACCGGCTACCGATACCAGGATGTCAAACTTGGTCTCCGAGTCCGTAGCCGCAAGCGGCTGCTTGACCACGTAGAGGTGGGTCTTGGTCTCAAAGTAATCGGCCGCATCGCGACCGTTGATGGTGATTGCTCCCGTTCCCGGGCGAAGATAGACGCGCGCTACTGAGGTCTTGCGTCGTCCCGTACCGATGACTTGATTTACCGCCATATTTCTCTCTCCTACTCTATCGTCAACGGCTCGGGCTGTTGCGCGACGTGCGGGTGTTCGGAACCTGCGTACACCTTGAGGTTATTGAACAGTTTCCGGCCCATGCGATTTTTGGGTAGCATGCCCCGGATTGCGTGCTCTACCGGGAACTCCGGCTTGCTTTCGAGCATCTTGGTCAGGCTTGCCGTACGCAACCCACCGGGGTATCCGGTGTGTCGATAGTACATCTTGTCGGTCATCTTCTTGCCGGTGACATTGAACTTCGCCGCGTTGATAACAATCACGTAGTCACCCAGCTCCTGAAACGGAGTAAAGATGGGCTTGTGCTTGCCGCGAAGGATGGTAGCCACTCGGGTTGCAAGGCGACCCAGCGTCACGCCCTCGGCGTCAACGATGTACCACTTGCGTTCAATCTTTTTTTCGTCTGCGTATAACGTCTTCATTGCTCAATCCTGTGTATGCTCACCTTGTGTGGGAGGTGGACGCGTAGTGTGCCATGTTGTGAAAAAAAAGTCAACGGGAGAGAATCAGGACTCTTTCTTCTCCGCGGCCTTTTCGGCTGCTTCTTCTGCTTCTTCTTTCTTGGCTTCGATCCGGTCCTTGATGTCGGCGACCCCGATCAGGATAGCGATGAGACCAATAAAGAGCGCAATAATGGGAACTCCGCCCTTGAGGAAGTCCAGAACATAGGCTCCCCACTGCAGCGACCATTCCACCGGAAGCACCGAGTATACGGCAAAGAGTACAAAGACAAGTCCAACGATCAGCGCAACCATGTATCATCCTCCACGAAATGGGTACTCGGTATGTCTGCAAATATAGCGTTTCTGCCGCGAATGTCAACGCCCTCCCGGCGCTTACCGGATTCGCTTGCGCGCGATCAGAACGGCAAAGGCCACGATGAAGAAGAGCATGGGAAGCACCGCGAACAGCACCCGGAAGAGCGACACACCCGCGATCATCACCGCGTCGATCCGAACGATGCCGAGCGATTCCAGCGTCGAGAGCACCACCTCGCCGTAACCCACCACGGTGCCGATAACGATGAACATCCACGCGGTGTCCCGCGTCATCGACCAGAGAATGATGGCCAGAAAGGTTGCCACGCCGGACACCAGCAGGCGGCTCCCCAGCAGAATGAGCACATCCAAACTCACGGTGTTGCCTCCGATTCCATGGTAGCGCATTTGGCGAACGCCGTGAACTCCCCCGGCGTCATGGTGAGCGGGAGGATGGTCGGCTCGGATGCGTCCGGCGCGATGAGGATTCCGTGATCCAGGCAGCGGCGCACGAGCCGCCGGTAGGCGTCCGGCGCCAGCGGGTCCAGCCGGCACCCGAGGTAAGGCCCACGCCGCTGCCAGACGCAGTCAGGAGTACCCGCGAGCTGTTCGTCGAAGGCGCGCTCCGCCGCGATGCGGTGCGGCCGCTGCGGCGGTTTGGCCCGTCGCGAGACCGGCGGGCGATGCAGCTCCTCTTCGCGCTCGCGCACACCGCGGTCCACCAGCCCGCATGCCCGAACCAAACCCGCGAGCGCAGCGGCGCTGATTCCCCGCGGCGCCAGTTCTGGAGCAGTGCTCCCCGGGGCGGCGGCGAAGCAGAGCGCCTGGGGGGCGAAGGCACTGGGGTCGGGGAGCAGGGGCAGGACCACCTCGGCGCCGGGGAGCAGGGGCAGAAAGGGGCGCCACAGCACCGCGGCGCCGGGGGTGTCGGCCAGCGCCGGATCGCGCAGGTCGGCGTAGCCCAGCGCGGCGAGAAACTGCAGCGCCTGCGCCCGCGTGGGAAAGAGCCGCACGTGGGGGTGGTCGGGGAAGCGCTTTCGAAGCTGGCTGCGCAGGCGCTCGGCGAATGGGGACGGAAGCGCAGCGGCAAGGCCCTCCGAGAGACGCTGCTTCTGCGCCAGCACGATTCCGGGGGGACGGTAGCCCAGCAGGGCGGTGCCGCCCATCCGGTAGAGGTCGATAATGCGCCCTCCGGCGTGCGGGTAGAGGTAGTAGTCGCGCGCGCGGCGGATGGGCGAAACGAGGCCCTCCAGAACGCCGGAACCGGGTTCGGTCATGAATAGTCTCCGCTGATGCGCTCAAGCGGCGCGTACCTGGGCAAGAACTGTGCGGTGCGGCCGGTCTCAAACTGCACCAGCACCACGGGGTTGGCGCCGGTCATCCAGCGCTTGACCACCACGCCGGAGCCGTAGTCGTCGTGGTAGACCGCGGCTCCGGGGGAAAACTCGTCGTCGGGCGGGGCCGCCGCGGAGCCGAAACCGCCGCTTCGGCCAAAACTGCCGCCGCCGAAACCGCCTGCGGCGGCGCCGCGGATCTCCACCGCGTCCTGCGGGATCTCGCGCACAAAGCGCGACGGGTAGAGATCGAGGATCCGGCCATTCACGCGACGGGTGCGGCAGGTGGTGATGTGCAGCGAGCGGCGGGCCCGCGTGAGCGCCACGTAGAAGAGGCGGCGCTCTTCCTCGAGGTCGTCGGGCGACTCGTCGCTGCCGCGCGGAAAGAGTCCTTCTTCCAGCCCCGTGATGATTACGCGGCGAAACTCGAGGCCCTTGGTGTTGTGCATGGTAATGAGGGTGACACCGGGCTGTTCGTCGTCATCGCTGCGCCGCGAGCTGTCGAGCTCGATGCCCTCGAGAAACTCCACCAGCCCCTCGGTGGTTGGCGGGTAGAGCGAGGCGGCGTTGACCAGCTCTTCCAGGTTCTGCACCCGTTGCGAGCCGGCAACCGGGTCCTGCTCCTGGTGATAGTTGGCGAGTCCGGTGTGCGAGATCACCGCCGTGACAAACTCGGCCAGGGTGCGGGTGCCGAAGCTCTGCTGAATGGAGTCAACAATCGCCACAAAGCTCTTCAGCGCCGTGGACGCGCGGGCCGAAAGCCCGCCAACCGCGATGCGACAGGCGGCGAGAACGTCGCCCTCGGTTTCGGGCAGGTAGTCCATGATCTTTCCGACCGTGACGTCGCCCAGACCCCGCGACGGCTTGTTGATCACGCGCCGCACGCTCACTTCGTCGCGCGGGTTGGCCAGAAACTTCAGGTAGGCAACCGCGTCCTTGATCTCTTCGCGCTCGTAGAAGCGCACCGTGCCCACGATGCGGTAGGGGATGTTGGCGCGCAGAAAGGCGGTCTCGAAGATGCGCGACTGCGCGTTGGTGCGGTAGAGAATGGCGGTCTCGGCCAGCGGGATGGAGGATTCGCCCTCCTCCGCCTGCTCCCCGGTGAGCAGCCCCATGCAGTAGCGCACTTCGTCGTCTTCGTCGTAGAGGTAGGCGAGCACCGGTTTGGGGCCGCCGGCGCGGTCGGTCCAGAGCGTTTTGCCCAGCCGCCCCTGGTTGTGGGAGACCACCTCGGAGGCAACGCGCAGGATGGCCGCGGTGGAGCGGTAGTTCTGCTCCAGGCGTACCAGCTGGGTTCCCGGAAAGCTGTCGCCAAAGGTGAGGATGTTCCTGACCTCAGCCCCGCGGAAGCGATAGATGGACTGGTCGTCATCCCCCACCACGCAGAGATAGGTGGAGGGGCCGCACAGCTCGCGCAACAGCGAAAACTGCGCGACGTTGGAGTCCTGATACTCGTCCACCAGAATGACGCGAAAGCGGTCCCGCATGCGCTCGGCCACGTCGGGGTTGGTGCGAAGCAGTTCCACCGGGCGGCGGATGAGATCGCCAAAGTCCGCGTTGCCAATTTCGCGCAGCCGCTCCTCGTAGGCGCGAAAGTAGCGGGCAAACTCCGGGTCTTCGCTGAAATCACCGAGATCGTCGTCCGGGGTAAGGTCAAAGTCCTTCGCGCGGGAGATCCGGCGGGCAATGGGAGTGAGGGTGCTGCGCGTCTCCGACGGGAAGATGGAGCGCAGCAGGGTGATCGAATCGTCGTCGTCGTAGATGGTGAAGCCCGCCGGCATGCCGAGCAGGGCCGCGTGGCGCCGGAGCACCCACGCACCAAACGAGTGAAAGGTGCGAATCATGACGTCGGCGGCTGCCGGTGCCATGGTTGCGGCGCGGTGGCGCATCTCTGCGGCGGCCCGGTTGGTGAAGGTCACCGCGAGGATGGAGTACGGAGAGACCCCGAGCGATTCAATGAGATGGGCGATCTTGACGGTGATGACGCGGGTCTTTCCCGATCCCGCCCCCGCCAGGATGAGCAGCGGTGACCCGGTGTGAAGCACGGCTTCGCGCTGTTTGTCGTTTAGCCCGTCGAGGTAGTCTGCCATGGCGAGGCTGCATGATACACCGAAAGTCGCGCCCGGTGCAAAGCGCCGGCTCTCTGATGGCTGCCTCAACCGACAGTGCGCGGCGTCAGTCCAAGGTGGCGGGCGTGACCGGCCGTGCGGGGCGGTCTGCTCGGGAGAATCGGAAGACCGAGTAGAGAACCAGCGCACCGAAGAGCAGCACCATCGGTGAGGGGAACTCGGCGAACAGCAGCATCGCCAGCAGGGTGGCAAAGACCGGCTCGCCGAGGATGGCGGTGGAGACGAGCGATGTCCGCAGGTACTTCAGGGCCCAGTTGAAGAGGCTGTGACCGAGCAAAGTGGGAAACACCGCCATCGCACCAAAGATCACGTATTCGCGCGGGGCGTACGGCCCCAGATCCACGCCGGTCAGGAAGCCGTATGTCAGGAGAATGATCGCCGTCACCAGATAGACCCCGAAGGTGTAGTGAATCACGGAGACCTCGCGGCGGAGCCTGCGGCCGATGAGAAAATAGACCGAGACGAAGAGCGCCCCGCCAAAGGCGAGGAGGTTTCCTTCCAGCGCGGTCTCGCCAAATCCCGTGCCTGTCAGCGAAAGCCCCGCGCTCCCGGCCATTGCCGCGAGCATCCAGACTGCGGCGCGTCGCCCAACCGACTCGCGCAGAAACAGCGCTCCCAGCAGCATCACAAAGAGCGGGTGGGTGTTCACCAGCACCGTTGCCGCGGATACCGAGGTGAGCTGCAGCGACTTGAACCAGAACCCGAAGTGAAGCGCCAGAAAGAGGCCGCTGACCGCCGAGAGCAGCATGACGCGCCGTCGCGGGGTTCGGGTGCCCTCGGGGGGAGTTGCCCCCAGCGCTGCGACCTCTGGTTCTGCCGCCTGGGGAGCGGACGACGGAGGTGCCTTCGCGCTGCGGAGCAGGAGCGGTACCGTCAGCACAACGGTGAACAGCATGCGATACCCGGCCGCCGCCACGTAGTGAACGCCGGAGAGACGGATCAGAATTGCAGACGACGAGACCGCGAGCACGGCGAAGAGCACCACCAGCTCGGGCGCCACGCTACGACGCATGCCCGGCCTTCCGGTTCTGCGGGGCATCCTGCGGTTCCATCACCGCCTCCAGATCGACGCCGCGCACCCGCACGATTTTGGCGCGGACCCGCATGCCCGGCGAGAGCCGGTCCTTGGGCTGGTCGCCGGTTCGCAGCACCACAAGCCCGTCCACGTCGGGCGCGTGACACCAGGCTCGGGCAAGGTAGAGCGGCTCGCCGGTGACCGGCTCCTCCAGCAGCACGGGCATTGTCCGGCCGACAAACCGCGACAGCCGCTGCTCGGTTATCTCTCGCTGGGCGCGCTCGAGAACCCGCTTCCGGGAAGCGGCGCTGCGTTTGCTTGCCATCGGGTAACGGCCCACAAGGCGGGCGGCGGCGGTACCCTCCTGCGGTGAAAAGGCAAACACCCCGGCCCAGTCGAGCTCTACCTGCTGCTGAAACGCCTTGAGTGTCGCATACTCCGCGGGGCCCTCCCCCGGAAAGCCCACCATCAGCGTCGCGCGAATGACCGCATCGGGAATCGCCTCGCGAATCTGATGTACCAGGCTGAGGTAGTGCGCGCCGTCACCGGGGCGGCCCATGCGTCGCAGGACCGTGGCGTCGGCGTGCTGGAACGGCAGATCAAAGTAGGGCAGCAGTCGCGGATCGGCGGCGCAGATGTCGAGGATCTCGCGCGGAAAGTTCTCCGGGTAGACGTAGAGCGGGCGGATCCAGAAGTCGCCGGGGATGGCGCTGATCGCACGCAACAGCGCCGCCGATTCGCCGGCAGCGGTGCGATCGCGATTACCAGAGCGATCGCGACCGAAGGCGCTGAAGTCCTGGGAAACCAGGGTGATCTCAAAGACGCCGCGTGCGAGCAGTTCGCGCACCTCGGCAACCACGTCGTCAACGCTGCGGCTCTGCAGGCCGCCGCGGATGCTGGGGATGGCGCAGAAGGTGCAGCGGGAATCGCACCCCTCGGAGATCTTGACATATGCGCTACCGGGGAATGACAGCAGCCGGCCACGTCGCGGCACGGGGCCGCGCTCGGTGGGGACCAGAATTGCGCGACGGCCGGCGATCAACTCCGAGGCAATCTCGGGTACGCGGGCCGGAGCGCGGTTTCCAAAGACACCGGTCAGCTCCGGCATGTCGCGAAAAAGGTCTTGCGCATAGCGCTGCGAGAGGCAGCCCGCCATCAACAGCGGTATCTGCGGGAAGGCCCGTCGAAAGCCAAAGGCCACCTCGATCGACTCTTCTTTGGCGGAATCGATGAACCCACAGCTGTTGACGATGATCAGTCCGGCGGTCTCGGGGCTGTCGGCGATGGTCCAACCGGCGCCTTCGAGCGCCGCGATCATGATTTCCGCGTCAACCTGATTCTTGGAGCAGCCGAGGTTTTCGATGAAGAAGGATGGGGCGGAGGATGACAACGGAACTGCTCTGGTGACCGGTCAGTAGACCGGAACGAGTTCAAGCCGCGCGTTGCCGGGACCTTCGACCCAGCCGATCAGGGCGGCGGTTACCTGGCCGGCACTGCCCAGGGAGACCTCGCGGCCTTCAACGGTGACGCGGGTTGCTCCTGCGTTGGATGTCCACAGCTGAGCGCTGCTCTGGGCGTTGACCTCCAGACTCTGTCCACTCTGGAAAAATCGCTCGGTTCTGGTGGTACCGTCCACCAGCGTGCGGAGCATTGTGGGACCGGTAAACTGTATCGAGAGTGTGATCGCCCGTTGAGCGGGAAACTCCGCAATCAGCGTTGCCTGGCGCACCCGCGACGGCACGGTCGTAGAACCAACCGCTTCGGTACGCGTCGGTGAGCCGACAGAGGCGACCGCCCCGTTTGTGGCCGAGGGGGACTGCACCAGGCGATCGAACCGCACCACAGCGCTGCCGTCCGCTATCTCGCGCACGATCACACGCAGGTCGGTCTGCCCATCCTGGTTGATATCGATGGCCTGCTCCTGTGCGGCGGCCAGCGTGTGCTGCCCAAACGGGGTCTCGATGGTGAGGCTGTCGGTGATGGCTGCAAGCATCAGCGGATAGGGTTCGTCGCGCACGGTGACCCGGATTGTGTCGCCCTGGTTGAAACGGCGTTCCATCACCTCTTCCGTCATGGTGTACTGCTCGCCGGCAATCTCTCCTGAGGCTGATTCCCGGCGCGCGGCGCGGCGGGCCTGGAACGCCTCGCCGGTGAGGTACAAGACGCTTCCCGCAACGGCGGCTCCCAGCAGAATCACCACGGCAGCCGCAATCAGGTAGGGCCGGGGACTGCGCCGTACCAGGAGTTCGCCGATGGGAGCGGGCTGCTCCTGCAGCTTGAGGTTTCGGTAGAGCGACACGACTTCGCGGGAATCAAGGTCAAGAAACTCGGCGTAGCTGCGCAGAAATCCGAGCAGGTAGGGTTCACCGGGAAACTCGTCGAAGTCTTCGACCTCGATTGCCTGCAGAAACCGCTTGGATATGTGCGTATCCCGGGCCACCTGCTCGATGGTATACCCCTTGGCTTCCCGTGCGGCCTGAAACTTCGCGCCAATCGCTTCCATCTATCCCTCGTTTTCGAACAGGAAGTTGTTCAGGCGGTTTGCACCCGGCGGTGGAGTATACTCAAATCGGGTGGAGGGAATACTCTGGTTGAGTCGAATGTCGCGGAAATCAAACCGGACCTCATCGAAGTTGGGGGTGATTCCCTCGATCCGGCGAATGACCAGGTTGTCGTCTACGGAGAGAATGAGCTGACGAAACCCCTCGTTGGTGTTTCGCCAGTCGAGACGGAGCTTGGTCACCATGACGGACGAGCCTTCGTCCAGTGGAACCGGGGCCGGTCCGTGAAGGTAGGCGATGCTGTAGTTGGCGCGCATGAGCCGCAACCCCTGACTGGTGGCAAGTCCACCGACGTTCTGCTCGCGGCGGCGGAGCGTCTGCTGCAAGGTCACGTTATGTCGCGGAACGTGAATCATCAGCGTTTCGCCGTCCGAAACCAGCACCTGATTCTCCGGCGAGGTAAAGTCTATCCTCACCAGGTTCGGGCGTCGGTAGAAGAGCGTTCCTTCCATGCGCTCGCTTCCATTGCGCATGACAATGGCGGCCACGTAGTCGTCGATGGTGGCGTACCGTTCCGCGACGGTGTCAAAAAACCGGGTAGCGGTCAGGAGCTCCTGCGCCGAGACCGTAACGATCGACACAGAAACACACACAACCAGAGCCACCAGGCGGCCCAACGTGTGAAATATTTCAGAATGGGTTCGAGATTTCATGGGTGGCGTTCCTTCCTTTTCAATTGACAACAAATGCGACGCGTTTGTCAAGGCGAGTCCCCCATCCGTCGTAACCGGTCACGGATCTCGGCGGCGCGTTCGTAGTTCTCGTCATCAACCGCTTTTTGCAGCTCTGTCTCCAGCTCGTTGATCGGGCCGGATGCCTGCTCGTCGATCTGTCGAAGCGCCGACCGCAGGTAGTTGATCGAGCGGATTCGTTCAAACTGAAACGCGGGCGATTCAATCTCTTCAAGCGACTCGATCTCCTGAATCGCCTTGGTGAGAACCGAGTGCGCAACATCGCGAACCTGATTCTGAATGGACAGCATGGCCCGTGCCATTGCGTTCATCCGCAGGATATAGGGTTTGAACTGCAGGACCGCGTTTCGGTCACTATCGTCCGAGCAGTACCGCTCGAGCAGCCGACAGAGCTTGAGATTGTGCCCCGTATCTCGGGCCACTCGGGCGAAGTCGTTGATCTGAAAGAGCAGAAGATAGCGGTAGTAGAAGAGCAGCCCCTCGTTGTGCAGGGCGGTTGCATCGTCGTGCCCGAGCTCGAACTCGCTGTCGCTGCCGTAGTGGGAAACGTGCGCGGCGACCCGGTCCTCCACCTCTTCGACAAAGCTCTCTTTCTCGAAAGGACGCGCGCCATCGGGCCTCCCGTCGAGCTCGTACTGCTCGACGCCCAGGGGCAGGCGCACCTGCAGCACCTGCCTGCCGTCTTCGGCGGCAACGATGCGGAGGGTGTGATCGGGGTCGTACGGCCACGATGTAAGGAATGGTGTCAGATCTCCACTCATCTATACTATAATATACGAACCCTGTACCCGTTCGCATACACCCGAGGGAGGCTTGATGACCGTTGTAATCTCAGTGGGCGGCTCGATTGTATCGCCCGATGACGTAGACCGCGAATTCTTGAGTGCGTTCTGTCGAACCGTACGTGCCTTTGTCGCCGACGGCGGCCGACGCATGATCCTGATCACCGGAGGTGGCGCCCCGGCGCGGCGCTATCAGCAGGCTTATCGCGCGGTGGTGGAGGCACCGAGCCATCACGCCCTCGACACAATCGGTATCGCGGCCACCCGGATCAACGCCACCCTTCTGCACGCGGCGCTCTCCGACGTGACGGCGGAACCGGTAGTCACCGAGCCCGACCGGATAACCGGGTTCACCGGCCCGGTACTGGTTGCCGGTGGATGGAAGCCCGGGTTCTCTACCGACTTTGTTGCGGTGACGCTGGCCGAGGCGTGCGGAGCGCGGCAGGTCATCAACCTGTCCAACATCGACAAGGTGTACAGCGCGGATCCCCGAAAGGACCCCAGCGCCGTGCCGCTTGACCGGGTCTCCTGGGATGACTTTCGCGCGCTCGTGGGTTCGGACTGGGTTCCCGGCGCCAACCTGCCCTTTGATCCGGTTGCCACGCGCCGGGCGGCCGAGCTTGGTCTCCAGGTGATTGCCGCGGGAAAAGACATCGCCAATCTGGAGAACATCCTCGCCGGCCGACCCTTCGTGGGAACCACCATCGGCGGCTGACCGATGGGCGCCCGGCGGCGCATTCGGTTTCAGCGAGCGGCGACCGCCGCGCGCACCCGTTCGAGCGCGTCGCGGTCTGCCGGTGAGAGGGAGTCCATCTGCGGATGGACGCGCCCGATGGCAATGAGCGCCCACGCGGTTGACGCGGGATCAGCGGTGGGATTCATCCAACGGACAGCGTTCCCGATATCCCCGACCTGGGCAAACGCCCGGGCAACAGCACCGGCGGTCCGCGCATCGGATATCGCGGTAGCGGCTCCATCACTTCCCAGGTAGCGCAGCAAGATTGACCGGGCGTCGGAGACCATCTGCTCGTTGGCCGGCGCTTCCGCGATCTGCCCACCGGCGATGAGCTGCTGGGCAAACGCAAGCGCTACTTCTTCGCGAACGCGACCCTCGGGCAGGTCCGAGAGGAAGGTTTCCGCGCGCCCGCGCTCGCGCGAGCGCGCATAGACGGACATGACCAGCCCGCCTGCAGCAATCTGTTCGGCGGTGTCGGGAATCTGCAAGGTGACCGAAGCGGCCCCGTTGGCCTGAATGACCGCGAGATCGGCATCGCCGATCTGCAGGTAGCCGGAGGCAACATCGGTCATCGCGCGAATGCGCCCCCCTCGATCTTCGACCAGCGAAGCCTCGCGCGCCGCACGGGAGAAGAATATGTACGCCGCCGAACGAGCGCCCTCCTGGCCAAACCCGACCGCAATGCCGGACAGTCCCCGCGCCCGCGTCTCGGGATCGGCAATGCGGTCAACCAGCTCGACCGCAGTCAACTGCTGCGACAGCAACACCACCGCGTCGAGGATACGCAGAAGGTAGGGAGCCGCGGTTGCGGTTGGAGCGCCGTTTCCGCCGCGGCGCAACTCTTCCATCGCGGAGTCCACCGCGGTAATCGCCGCATCCCGGTTATCGGTGCGATGATGGGCAACCGCCAGCGAGCCAATTGCCGCCGCCCGCTGCCATGGGTCGGCGAGCGAGCCCGCGGCGGGGATGGCCTGCTGCATCAGAGAGTTGGCCGTACCCCGGTTTCCGGCGCGGTAGTAGAGCACCGCGGTTTCGGTGAGCAGCCGAACACGAGTCGAGAGGTCTTCCATCACAAAGATGGACTGAACGGCCCGCGTGAGCAGGTCGAAGCTCTCGTCGCCCACCAGAAAGGACACGTTGATGATCGCCTCAAGCGCGGCACCGCGGTCGGTTGCGTTGGGAATCTCGGCCAGGCGCGCAAACTCTCCTTCCAGCACCTGCACCGCATCGACGGTTCTGCCGACCGCGGCAAACTGCACGGCGGTGTTCGCCGCCGCCACGACAGTCCGAGGATGTGCAGGAGCAAACGGTATCAGGGTACGCGCGTAGTCGAGCAGCAGCCCGGCGTCGTCCGAGGCACCGGAGGACCGTGCTGCGTCGGCGGCTTCGTTGGCGAGTTCGATTCGTTCCGTGAGATCACCGACGCGGTCAAACAGCCGTGCGGCAAGTCCAATCGGAGCGTCGGGGTTGGTGAGTCGGCGAGTATTGACCGCCGGAGGCAGTGTGGGCGGACCACCGGCGCAGCTCGCAAGGAGCATCCAACCCAGAAAGAGGGCCGGCGCGAAGAACAACACCGTTGGCTTCAGACGATACATCATACATCCTGTTCTCCAGAAGATATCAACTCGTCGTCTGAATTACCAAAGGGTGTTCTCAAAGTTGTTCTTTTTTGGTCGTCCCGGGCCGTTGGCGGAAGAAACAGGCGCCGTTACAGCGGTTGCAGCAGTAGTTTGCCGTAGGAGTCGTCTCCGGGAACCAGCACGAGGCGCACCTTGCGCGCCTTTCCGAGCTTCTCGGCGGTCTTCAGACTCATCTCCACCGTGCCAATCCGACACTCGTTTTTCAGGTAGAGCGTGCCAAAGACGTTCGCTCCGCTGCCGTCCGCGAACTGTTCGGGCGTACAACCGGCAAATATCCGGACAACGTGCGAAAGCGTCATCAGACCGAGATCGTATCCGTCGTTGGGATGAATGTTGATCGTTTTTTCATCGAAGGAATAGTCTCCAAGAACCGACAGTTCCGCCGTCTGCTTCGCCACAGTTGCCTCGCTTGAATGGGGTTTGTTGCATTGTAGGGGATCGATCCCCCCTTGGTCAACGCGCGGTTTGGATGTATGCTGCAGAGACCATGTACGGTTCAGAGCGATTTCGTCGACGCATCACCAAGCTTCCCAAGACTCACCCCGACGCGAACGAGGCAGCCCGAATCGACCTCGCCCGCGACGGATTCACCGGCTGCCTGCCCGGTCTCCCCGAAGAGATGCTGGACGACATCTTCGAGTACTTTCATGACCGAAACGCCCCCCTCCTGCAGGACGATCACCGGCTCGGCGAGTACAGCACCCGCATCGGCGCGGTCATCGACCTCTTCCTCGGCAGCTACGACCACGACGCGGACCCGCTCACCATCGACGAATGGCAGTTCATCCGCGAGTCGGTCGACGCCTTCGCGGTGGACATGGATATGAACACCGTGAATTACATCATGACCCTGGTAGTCGATAAGGGCGCCTTGTAGCGGGGCCATACGCCTCAAACGTACACCCATGGAACGACTGCTCTTCATCCTGGCCGTGAGTTTCGGCAGCATCGGTGTTGGCTACGCGGCCCAGCGCGTTCTACTGGGGTTTCGGCTCGCCCGCTTCGAGAACGTCATCCGGTTTTCCAGTGGAATGAAACTGTTTGGTCTGCTGGTGCTGCAACCGGTGGCCATCCTCAACGCGTTCTGGCGGCTGCGGCTTGCGCACGCGGAGCTCATGGTGATGCCGGTGCTCGGCGTGCTCTCACTGGCGGTGGGCGCGGGAACCGCCATCCTCTGCATCAAACTGTTTCGCCTTCCTCCCTTCCGCGCGGGCAGCGTGCTCAGTGCGAGCATGTTTACCAACCTCGGCGTATTTGCCGCCCTGATCGCCTTTGTGCTCTACGGGCCGCTGGGCTTCTCGCTGGTGCAGCTCTTTCGCGTCTTTGAGGAGACCACCTATTACGCGGTGGGGTTCCCGTTGACGCAGCAGGTGGGCACGGGGCCGTTGCGGGACATCCGGTTCAACGCGCGGCTCTTTGCGATCAAGCCCATCGCCGTGGCGCCGCTGGGTGCCATTGTGGTTGGCAGCGTGCTCAAGTGGATCGGGCTGACGCCGCCGGACGTCCTGATCACCGTCTCCGACATCATCGTTCCGCTGATGACCGCGACGCTCGGCTGCTCCATCGGTCTGACGCTTCGGGTCACCCGCCTCGGTCACTACCGCCGAGAGGTGGCAATGGTGGCCTTCGCCAAGTTTGTGGCGATCCCCCTGGTCCTCATCCCCTTGGCATGGCTCTTCGGCCTGGGCGCGGTAATGAATGGCGTTCCGCTGAAGGTGATCGTCATCGCGTCGTTCATGCCGTCTGCCTTCCTGGCCCTGGTGCCGCCGGCGCTCTACGGGTTCGACCTGGATCTGGCCAACTCCGCGTGGCTGGTCACGACGCTCGCGGTCATCGGGATCGTTCCCCTGCTCTTTCTGGTGCTTGCCTGACGCGCAGGGCACGCGCCCGCGGCTTGAAACGGAGCCAAAAACGGTGTAGTCTCGGGAACTGTCATTCGTGCCGGCGTGGCGAAATTGGTAGACGCAGCA
>REDM01000281.1 GCA_007693485.1 Spirochaetaceae bacterium | reverse complement strand
CCCTCACCGTGGACGAGGCGGTCTCACGCGCGGTGCAGGAAAACCTCAACCTGCGCCGCGAGGCGCTCACGCTCGCGCAGCGAGAGCGCGAGGCCGACTCCGCGTGGAACCGCTTCTACCCCTCCATCGACGCAACCGGATCGCTCTCGCGGGCGAATAACCCGCCACCGACGAGCAGTGACCCGTGGAGTGCCTCGGCGGGGATCAGCTCGTCGCTGACGCTCTCGGCCCCGCTGCTGCAGGAGGGCCGGCGAACGGCCAATCTCTACGCGCAGGGGCTGCTCACCTACGAGCGCGCCGAGCAGACGCTGCGGCGCGACGTGCAGAAGGCGTTCTTTTCCCTCCTGGTGCGCGAGCGCAACATCGAGCTCAAGCGCGAGAACGTGGAGACCGCGCGGATTCGCTTCGAACGCTCCATGGTGGAGTACGAATCGGGGCGGGTTTCGCGGTTCACCATGCTCTCCAACCAGGTCGCCTACGAACGGCAGATTCCCGAGCTGGCCAATCTTGAAGACGCCTACCGGGAAGCGGTGGCGGACTTCGCCCTGATGCTTGGATATCCGCGCGGAACGGTGATTCGTCCGGCCGGAGAGATCTCCGTGCGCATACCAACCCTGGACAGCGAGGAGCTGATCGCGCGGTTTGTGGCCGGACGACCGGACGTGCGGCAGGTCGAGCTGCAGCGCGCTGCCGACCAGCTCGCGCGCGCGGTGGAGCAGAACCGCCTCGCGCCCTCCCTCACAATGAGTTACTCGGTGAACCAGAGCAATGCAACGCCGTTCAGCGCTCCCTGGTTTGACGGGGAAGATCGATGGAACCTTGGCGGGCAGCTGCAGTTTCAGGTGCGCGTACCGCTCTCTCCCCATCTTCCCTCGTCGGCCTCCCGCGTCACGCGCGCCAACCAGGACGTGGAAATCGAGAAACGGACCATCGCGCTCTCGCAGGTCATCGCCGCCGCGGAAACCGAGATCGACCAGCTGGTGCGCCGCATCCAGCGCGGTGTGGCTACCCTCGAAGTGGTTCGGTTGAACGAAGCGCTCGCGCGCACCGCCGTAGAACTTGCCGAAGTGGAATATGATCGCGGACTGATCGACTCCTTCGAGCTGCGCAACGCCCAGCTCAGCCTCGAGCAGACGCAGATCGATGTGCTCGAAGAAGAGTTCCGCATTGCCTCCGCCCTCATCGACCTGGAGTTTGCCGTCAACGCCCGGTTCTGACGCAGCGGTCCCCGCCTTACCCGGCAGCGATACCCCACGGCGTTGACCCGCTGCGGGGTGGACGCTACACTCACCATCGAGAGGACTCACTGGGAGGCATCGTGCATCAGCTCTGTTCCCGCCGTGCGGCGGGTTCTCATCGTTCAGTTTTCACGTTCATACTCCTGTCTGCAGTCGTGGTGGTTGCGCTGCTCTCCGGCTGCGCAGGGCCTGCGCCTGAACCGGAGCCGCCCGAAGCGAGCTTCCGCTTTCGCCACGCCAACGGGGCAACCTCGGTGGTTCGCGTTATCGAGTCAACCGACGCAGCGGAGATCGGCCTGTCCGAAGGCCGGCGTGTGCTGCAGTTTTCCGTAGAAGGCGGGATTCCCGCGCTCAGCGCCACCGAGGCACTGCACCTGGTGATGGGGGATCTTTCGGACAACCTTCAGTTGGGCACAACCCACACCGACGGTGCGGCAACGGTGCAGCGCGTGCTCGCCTCACGCGTTTCGGGCGTTACCCTGATTGAGGTTCCCGCCTCTGAAGAGGATGCGACCGGGTTTTTTGTGGCGTACGAAGGTGACACTCCTCCGCGCATCGCGGCGGCAAGCGCAGGCCCGCGTTCCGCGCGGATCTCCCACCAAGACGGGGTGACCCACCTGGGGGCCGACGTCACGGTGATCGATCAGGACCGCGACCACGGCCGCCGCCTGGCGGTGGAGATGCCGCAGAGCTTCACATCCGGCTTGAGCGATGAACCGTGGACGGTTGCGGTGAGGTTTGATCCCGTAGAGGCAGAGACGCCTCCCGCGCGCTACACGACGGGTACGGCGCGGTTCACCTCGGCAGACGGCTCGCGCCGTCGGGCGATGCAGCTGGTGCTGACGCCGGGCAACCGGAATCTCTTCTTTCCCCAGGGTATCCTGGGCTTTGTGCCGGGACGCGTTGAGGTTGAGGTTGAGGTTGGAATGCGGATTGCGTCGGTGGAGCTGCAGCGCAACGGCCTGGTGGGAGGTGACACCAAATACCCGGCGATCCCCGCCGACCTCGGCGTGATTCACGGGTTTGATCCGGCACACTGGCGAAATCCGCGCTTTGAGCTGTTCAAGTGGAACGTCCCTGAAAACGTGCTGATCTTTGACTTTGCGGATTTCGAGATCCAGCGTGCGATGTTTGGACGGCTCGGCTTCTTTGTTGCCGTTGTCGGCGAAGCGGGACAGATCTTTCCCGAGGAGCACTACGAGGGCCGGCACGCCTATAACGCCCACGACTACCGCCCTGAGGATCTGGTACGGTTCTTCAACACCGCCGAGCAGACCGGGATTGCGCTCAACGAGTGGGAAGAGTTTCTGCGCGATCTGCTGGTAGACTACGACATGATCCGCCCTACCCCCCTGGGCTTCACCGAAGGCGAGGGTGCGGTGCTTTCCTACGCGCGACAGATCTGGGGACCGCTGCGCGCCCGTCTGCTGCGCCACGAAGCCGCGCATGGGGTGTTTTACGTGTCATCGGAGTTTCGCGACGGAGCCTTCGCCCTCTGGGAAGAGATGTCGGAGCTCGAGCAGGACTACTGGCGACTCTTTCTGGGAAACAAGGGCCGGATGGACGGGCGCGAGGGCTACGACGGCTACGACGTGGAACGGCACTACCTGCTGGTCAACGAGATGCAGGCGCACGTGCTGCAGCTCAACCCGCAGGAAGTGAACCCCTATTTTCGCGACTTCTACGCGCGGCGCATCCGCGAAGTGGTTCCCGAGGCGAGCCCCATCGTGGAGCGACTGCTCGAGGCGGAACCCGACGTCTTTGTGAACACGCGGCGCCGGCTGGAAGAGCTGTTTGAACGGGGAACAGGGATCCGCGGCGGCCGGATGATGGGCGTGATCCCCGGACCGATTGAGACCGTACGGTAGCAATCCGGGCCGGAACGGCACGAATATCGAGGAATCCCACCCGAAAGTTTGACTTCCGGTCCCGCCCTTTGTATGGTCGGGGCAGGAGGATGAACATGAAAAAATTTCTTTGTATTGGTGTTGTTCTGCTGATAGCCGCAACCGCGGTATACGCACAGGACTTCTCCTCCCCAAGTCTCTCGGGGCCGATTGAGGTTTCCGACGGTGAACTGCGCCAGTTTGTAACCGCGTTGCAGGACGTGGAGGCCGTGCAGCAGGTGGTCCAGAGCGAAATGATTGCCGCGCTGGACGATCACGAAATCTCGGTGGAACGATTCAACGAGCTCTACCAGGCGCAGCACGACCCGAGCTTCGACATCACTACCCCCGCCTCGCAAGAGGAGCAGGACCGCTTTGCATTGGCCGAACGTGACCTCCAGGGAATCCAGCAGGAGGGCCAGGCTGAGATGCTCTCAGCGGTGGCAGAAGGAGGGCTGGACGTTGAGCGGTTCAACCAGATCTACGTGGCCCTCACCCAGGATCCCAATCTGCAGCAGCGCATCCAGCGGATGCTTCAGTAGCGGACGGCTCTCGTTGACACCGCCGTGAAAGCTTGGTAGCGTTCGCGGCGGGTACCCCATCATGAAATCAACAACACCGTGCGCGGTAATCTTTGACATGGACGGAGTTCTGGTGAACTCCGAACCGGTCTACATGGACATCGAACGGAATCTCTTCCAGAGCGTTGGAGCGGACATCAGCTCTACTGAGCACGACGGTTTTGTGGGCACGCCGGTGGCCGGCCTCTGGAAGCTCGTAGTGTCGCGAGCGACCCTCCCGTGCAGCGTGGCGGAACTCCACGAAGCGAGTCGGGCGCGCATCCGCGAGTGGCTCGCGGAGCCAGGTCCGCTCACGCCCATGCCGGGTGTGATCGAACTACTGAACCTGCTGGACGCGGGTGACATACCGTTCGCGGTGGCCTCGTCCTCGTCACCACACAACATCGAAGCCATCCTCCGCCGACTTGGTATCCGGGAGCGGTTCGCGGCGGTAGTCAGCGGACACGAGGTGCCGCGCGGAAAACCGGCCCCCGACGTCTTCCTGGAAGCCGCGCGCAGACTCGGCGCCAACCCCGCAGGCTGTACCGTTTTTGAGGACGCCCACTTCGGCGTCGCGGGTGCCAAGGCGGCCGGTATGTTCTGCGTGGGGGTACGCAACCCCGGATCGGGAAACCAGGACCTCAGCGCCGCCGACCTGGTGGTTGACTCGCTCACCGAGGTTCTGGAATCCAGGCTTCTCAGTCGAACACCGGCTGGAAGCCCGGGCTGCGGTGAGCCTGCAGGCAGAGTCTGATCTGATCTGCCGTGATGCGCGGCAGGGAGAGTTCCGGCAGGCGGTCGACAGGGAAAAAGTCCGCGGCGTGCGTTTCGGTGTTTGGTTGAAATGAACCGCCGGTTGGTTCCGCGAGTACGAAGATCTTGTAGGAGTCATCCGGTGATGGTGGGTGGCCGTTCCGGTTTCGGTCGAGCACCGCGACCAGGCGTGTTGCGGTCACCGTGAGCCCCGCTTCTTCGCGAACCTCTTTTTCCGCGTTCTCGCGGAGAGACAATCCGGCGTCGGCCCACCCTCCCGGCATTGCCCAGCGATCATCCACCTTTTCATGGACCAGCAGCACGAAATCATCCTGAAAGACCCCAACGCGTACGTCGATGCGCGGCGTTCGGTATCCGGTCTCCTGTTCGAACAGATTGATGATCCGTTCGGCCGGCGTGCTGGTGTGCTCCGCCAGGATCGCTGCCGCAATTTGGCGGATCTCAACATAGCGGTCGCGATCGTAGCCGCTCTCAGTGTAGGTAAGGCCGTTCTGCGCGATGGCGTTCAGCCGTTTGGCCCAGCTGAGCCATTGTGGTTCCATATCTCCTCCTTGACCCGGCCCGTCACGCGTCGATAGGCTGGGCTCACTATGGTTGTTCCCGCTCCCGATCCACAGCGAATTCTCGACGACGTCACGCGGCTGCGCTCGGCCGGTTCGCTCTGCATCGACGCGTCGTCGATGATCATCTGCAACAAGGCGGGCATTCTCGATCCGCTTGGCGCCTGCTGCCGGCTCTTCACCGTGGAAGCAGTGCTCGCCGAGACCGGCTACACCGACGCCCCCGTGTTGCTGCTTCCCGCGCCCAACACATTCACCCCCGTCGCGCCGGAGGACTCTCTCGCCCGTGCTCTGAGCGCCGCGGATCGCCTGCTCCTCGCCGGCGCTCACGCCGCCGGGCTACCGCTTGTCTCCGACGACCGCGCCCTGCTCGCGGCGGCGGCGGCGGCGGGGCTCGTCCACTTCAACGCGCTGATGATGCTCAATCTGCTGTTCGCTCACGGCGCCATGGACGGTGCCGGCGGGCCGCTTGAGGTGCGTCGCCTTCTGTTGAAGGCAGGACGGTACCACCGCGACGTGGTGGCCTACGCCGACGCGGTGCGGCTGGCGATCAGTGCGGGCGCCATCGGCGCTCAATCAGCAGCAGCAGGGAGAGCAGCGCGAGCAGGGCGGGAATGACGTAGAGGCTGGCGTTCAGGCCGTGCCGGTCACCGATGATTCCCATGACCAGCGATACCGCGCCAAAGCCGGGCATCCCGCCGCACGAAAGCAGAATGAACAGCGAGGTGGAGTCGAGCGGCATCCGGTCCACCGAGTAGGACTGGATACTCGGCCAGAAACAGGCGATGGCGAGGCCGGAGAGAAAGAGCACCACGAGCAACGGCACGATCGAACCCATCATCGGCACCAGCAGGGTGAAGACCGTTCCCAGGACCGCCGAGGCAAACAGTAGATGCCAGAGCCGGTGCTGGGGAACAAGCCAGCCGCTTCCCATCCGGCCCACAATCATGCCCGCGGCGAAGCAGGCGGTGCCGATCGCGCCCATGCGGGGCAGCAGACCGAAGTGCAGCTGGATGTAACTCGCGCTCCAGAAGGTGAGCGCCGCTTCCGCGCCGCCGGCCAGAAACATCATGGGGAAGAAGATCCAGAAGCGCGGGTGACGAAGAATTGCCGCTTTGTGTCCCAGCACGTCGACCGCGCGGTGCGACCGCACGAAGGGAGACCGGCGGTCAAACGCGATAAACGCTACACCGGTGATGATACTGATCACGGCGAGCCCCGCCATCACCACGCGCCACGATACGCCCCGGGTGAGAAGCTCTCCGCTGACCAGCACCGTGGAGAGGATCCCAACGGAAAAGAAGGCGTTGATCATGTTGAGGTAGCGTCCCGAGTCCTCGGGGTGCAGATCCTGCACCAGCGGGTTGATGAGCGCCTCAATGATGCCGCCACCCACCCCAACGAAGGCCGCCGCGAGCAGGACAATCCCGTACGCCGGCGCGAAGGAGTAGGCAAGCAGCCCCAACCCCAGGACGATGGAGCTGGCCCCCACCGAGAGCACCTTCCCCCAGCGGGCGGCGACCAGGCCACTGACCAGCAGTGCCGCCACAATCAACGACGCGCGAATCCCTTCAACACCACCACCACCGGTGAGCGAGAAGCCAAGCTCGCGCGCCAGCGAGACCAGCGAGATTGGCGTCACCACGACACTGGCGGAGTAGATCAGAAACGCCGCGACACACCCGTAGTCCAGGGCGGAGAAGCGTAACGAGGAAGCACGCGATGGTTGATTCATGGCGGTACGATAGTGAAATCCCGCCTGCCGCGCAAGGGCTATCGATCAGTCAACAAGCCGAAAACTCGCTTCGGTTGGATGGAAATCAGAAATGTCTCGTGCGAAGACGTAGGACTGCTCGAGTGCGCCGTCCTGATCGTAGAAGCAGATTACCCGGTCTTCCCGCCAGATGTACCGTCCCTCACCGGTGAGAAACCGGTACCGGTAGATCATACCGGGGGCGCGCTGGTCCAACGCGGCGTACGTATGCTCGAAGATAAAGTTCACGTCATCGGGGTGAAGCAAGGCGAAAATCGCGGTGGGCGCACGCCCGCGTTCTTCTTCCGCCGAATAGCCGGTCAGCCGCTCGTAGGCGGGATTGCAGTACTCAACAACGCCGTTGCGATCCAGGATTACGATCCCGTCCGAAGTGCGGTCGACAATGGCCTGGACACGACGATCCTGAGAGATCAGTTTCTGCTCAAAGATGCGCCGCTCAGTGACGTCGTACTCAATCGCCACGAAGTGAGTCACCGCACCCTGCTCATCGCGGACCGGCTCGATATCCATGCTGATCCAGTACGCTCGGCCGTCCTTGGTGTAGTTCAGAATATCGGTGCGTATTGCGTCACCGGCATTCAGGGCGGCGGTCAATTGCGCCTTGAGCTCAAGATCGGGCGTCTCGCCCTGGAGCAGCTCGCCGGGGTTTTTTCCCAGCATCTCTTCAAGCGGATAGCCGGTGAGCCGGACGCCGGCTTCGTTCATCCAGAGAGTCTTGCGGTTGGCGTCCGTGATGAAAATCACAATGCTCTCGCTGTCTGCGATGGTCGAGAGCAACCGGCTTCGCTCTGCCGCCGCCCGAATCGAGGTAACGTCCTCCAGGGTCACCAGAACCGAGGGGTCACCATTGATGGTGACCGGAGCGGTGCTGTAGCGGAACAACCTCTCCTCACGGGTGCCGTCATGCTCTACCACGAACTCGGCATCCTGCTGTGCGATGGTCACCCGATCGTTCAGCGTGGTAATGATGTGCTTGTTCAGGGTGCACATGGCGCAGTGCTCGGTGTGGCCGCACACCCTGGGATTGACAAAGCGGTTCACGCATCCCAGGAAGTCACCGCAGCGCGGGTCCTGCATGTCCGACAGGGGTTGCCTCGATATCTGCTCCGCGGCGGCATTGGCGCGAATGACTACCAGCTCCTGGTCGATCACGATGATGCCCACGGGCGATGCCGCCATGATGGCTTCAAGGTTGTCACGCTCGTGCTGGATGATGCGCTCGGCGTCGATTACCGATTGCTTGGCCGCATGCAGTTTGAACGCCATCTTGATGGACGCGACAAGGACGGTGGGAGTGGAACTCTTGACCACGTAGCCGTAGGAGCTGATCCGTTCGGTCTTCTCCACCACCTCGGGTTCCGTGTGGCTGGAAAGAAATAGGATGGGAACGTCGCGCTCGCGCACGATACGCTCGGCCGCCTCAGTTCCGTCGATCCCACGCCCGAGGTTGATGTCCATCAGGACGAGGTCGTAGCCTGGTTCCCCGAGCGCCATTTCCACGGC
>REDM01000236.1 GCA_007693485.1 Spirochaetaceae bacterium | reverse complement strand
TGTTGCTGGTCCACCTTCCGCCGTCACACGCCATCAACGGCGCGTCACTCGAGCGCGCCCGCGCGGTGTTTGCCGACACCCAACTCGGGGAAGAGGGCGGCCGGTACCCGCTCTGACCAATTCCGGCATCGATTTCTCTGCACCATTCTTTACCATAACCGTTTGTTGAATTGCCGGCCCAGCGGGTTTACGATGAAAGCAGGTCGAACATCCTGCGGGAGGTGCGGAAATGAAGAAACGCACGCTGATGCTGGGAGCTGCGGCGGCTCTCCTCGCCGTGGTGCCGCTGGCGGCCGATCCGCCTCCCGTTGGGGTGCCCGGCGAGGGGTGGGTCGAATGGGCCATGAACCTCGACGAGAATACCCCTCCGCGAAACACCGGCATGAACCAGCACGAGTTCCGCGAGCTGCTCGACACCATCCAGACCATCGGGATGCTGTTTCGACGGATGCCCTCGCTCAATCCTCCCGTGGGAACGGAAGTACTCCCTGGCAGATCGATCTATTCACGGGTTGGTATGGCGAACGCGGCGTCAGAGGATATTGGAATCCAGACGGTAACGCCGAAGGTTCATCCGCTGAAGACGTGGCCGGGTGCGGGTCACCGGGGCGACGAGGGCAAGGGGCCGTTGCGCGGGGAAGTTGGCGTCAGCATCTTTCGTCCCTATTTCCGTTTCGGAAATGCCTCATGTACCGTCAGGGTGCAGTTCAACGATCCCTGGTTGGTGGGCCGAATGGTCTTTGAAGATGAGCAGGGAGGAATGTACCTTCTTCCACCGTACACTCAAGAGCCAAACGGCATGATCCGGTATCAGATGGACAGGAACACGAGTATTCGGCTGATTCTTCCCCCGGAACGAGAAGTCTGGGTTCCGGTGAGCCAGGAGCGATGGATCAGCCACCTGATCGCAAGAAGCGCTTCTACCTTGGAAGAACGGCGGGCAACCTACGTCGATGGAGTCGACGAGCGACGAGCACGCTTCATGCGGGGCTACGAATCCATGCGACGGATGAACGCGGAACAGGCTGCGACGATGCTTCGGAACTTCGAGGCAACCGAGGAGGTCTACGCCCGGCAGGCCGCTGCGATCGCCGCGGAGGACTTCGACGCCCTCGAGGCCGCCGGCGAACGCGGGCTCGCGATGGTAGGCCGTCACATGAAGGAGCTTCGCGCGGAGCTTGCGGGGCTTACGCCCGCCCAGCGGGCCGCTCCCGCGTATGGATTCGAGCAGAACCCGCACATGTACTGGATGCCCTCCCGTACACCCCGGCGACCGTCTCTGTTGATGGAACAATCGGACCGAAACGCTCTGCCGCTTCTGGCCCCAAACCCCGACTTCTTCCGCCGCGACCTGCCGGCCGGTGCCATTCAGGCAATCGCGGTCGTCGACCGGCTCTGGAAAGAGTACCACGACGCGATGAACGCCGAGTTTGACTGGGCGGCGTTGACGGCTATGGTGAGGTGATTTGGCGGCGTTTACGACGGGGTCAGGGCGGACTCCCACATTGAAAGGTTTCGGTCATCCAAACGTCGCATTGCAGAAAGCAGCTCACCGCGTAGTCGTGTGACCGCCTGCCGTCCTTGGGAAGTCTCGGCGAGGCTGCACAGTTCGTCGGGATCCCGAATCCGGTCGAAGAGCTGGGTGGTTCGCCGTCCGTGCACCAGGTATTCGATCAATTTGAATTCAGAGTCAAAGATGGCTCGCTGGACTGATCCGTAGGCAACGAACAGTTGTTCGCGATGGTGGTGATCGGGGTCTCCCAGGAGCGGTACCAGACTCGATCCTTCAACAGTTGATGGAATCGCGACACCGGTCAGTTCGCACAGCGTCGGGAAGAGGTCAAACAGGTAACAGAATGGATCGCGGCGCTGGTTGGCAGGTATTCCCGGTCCGCTCATTAACAGCGGAATGTGAATGCTGTGGTCGTACAGGTTCTGCTTGCCCATCAGACCGTGGCGGCCAATGCTGATCCCATGGTCAGCCGTGTAGACGACGATGGTATTATCGAGCATTCCGCGCACCCGCAACGCATCAATTACCACCCCCACCTGCTCATCTATGTGCGAGATCATGCCGTAATAATCCGCGGTGTGGCGCTGCCAGGTTTCGCGCGTGCAGGGGGCAGGATCGAGGTGTTCATCGCGCACAGCCATCTCGCCGTTGTCGAAGGGGTGGGCGGGCATCACGTTGGCCCCAAGCTCGATTGCCTCGGGGTCGTACAGAGACTGGAAGCGCTGCGGCATGGTTCGCGGGTCGTGCGGCGCGGTGAAGGCAACCGAGAGGAAAAACGGTGAGTCTCCGTCGTAGGTGCGAATGAATTGAGCCGCCGCACCAGCGAAGAGTTCGGTGGCGTGAACGCCGTTGGAGGTGCGATCGAGGATGCGCGGCTCCGTTGAACGCTCGCCGGTTCCCGGGTCCCACGCGCGTTCGACCGGCGTGGGGTAGTTCCCATCTTCGCGGACATCACAGATCGGCATATTCCACTGGTCATCCATGCCCCCGAAGAACACCGGGCCGCCGGCACGAAAGCTTCGGGCGAACGACCGCGGTCCATTGTGCCACTTTCCAATTCCGGCCGCTACGTATCCCGATCGACCAAGATGCTCGCCCAGGAGATGATGCTCGTCCGAAATGGTCTCTCCGTCGCCGCTGATGTGGAAGAGGCTCCTTCCGGTATGGGCCATCGCCCGGCTCGGCATGCAGACCGCGGGGTGGCAGCTGCCCATGAGGTAAGCGTTGTTGAACATCGTTCCGCGGCGTGCCAGATACCGAAGGTTGGGTGTGGAGATCTGTTGGTTGTTTATCCCGCCGATGGTGTCGTGTCGTTGATCATCGGCAACGAAGAGCAGGATGTTCGGTCTGGCTTCGTTCATTGCTTCACGGCTCCCGCAGCGAGGCCGGAAACCAGCTGTCGCTGCATGAAGAGAAAAAAGACCAGTGTTGGCAGTGTCGCGACAACGGACGCCGACATCACCGCACCCCAGTCGGTGGTGTACTGGCCGAAGAAGTTGGCCAGGCCGACCGGAATCGTTTTCTTGGACTCTTCGGTCATCAGGGTGAGGGCGAACAGGTACTCGTTCCAGGAGCGGACGAAGGCGTACACCGCGGTTGCGGCAATTCCGGGCCACGCGATCGGCAATACAACACTGAAGATGACCCGTGGGGTTGAGCACCCGTCAATCACGGCCGCTTCATCGATGCTCTTGGGAACGCTCTGGAAGTATCCCAGCAGCATGTAGACGCAGAACGGCAGCGTGATCGCCACGTAGGCCAGGATGAGGCCCACGAAACGATTGACCAGATTCACCCTCCAGAAGACAATATAGAGCGGGAGAA
Source organism: Spirochaetaceae bacterium (assembly GCA_007693485.1). Lineage (GTDB taxonomy): Bacteria > Spirochaetota > Spirochaetia > DSM-27196 > PWMO01 > PWMO01. The sequence goes on along the minus strand of REDM01000236.1, from coordinate 4,997 downwards.
GGAGCACAACGAACGGGAAGAGTTGACTGAATGCGAACCCGGCGATGATCTTTCGCCGTCCGGCAAAGACAAATCGTGAGAACCCGTACGCTGCCAGGATCGACACGAGAACGGTCAGTACGGTGGATACCAGACAGACGAAGATGCTGTTCAGAATGTACCGGGGGAAATTTGATCCGGAGGCGAACAGCGCTCGGTACTGCTCCGTAGTCACTCGTGACGGCAGGATTTGTAAATGGCGAGTGAACATCTCGGCATCGGGGCGCACGGAGGTAAGCACGACCCACAGAAAGGGAAACACCATGAAGATCAGGAAGACAAACGTCAAGGCAACGATCGCCACATCCTCAACGATCACGCGTGTCTTGAACTTCGTGGCAAATTGCGTCGGGCGAACAGTGTTGTCGTTCATCGCGCCTCATCCTCCACGGTTTTTCGAAATACGGTCCTGAAGTAGACAAGCGAAAACAGCACCATGAGTCCGGTCATGAAGACCCCGATTGCGGCGCCGTATCCGAGGCGGTAGTTGGTGAAAGCCTGGGTATAGAGTTCGGTTGCCAGTACCTGCGTGAAGTTTCCCGGGCCTCCGCGCGTTGAGAGCCACACGTACAGGAAGTTGTTGAATGTCCAAATGGTGATCAACAGTCCGATGATCCCGAGTACTGGCCGAAGCAACGGAAGGGTAACATGCAGAAGAATCTGCGGTTTGGTGGCGCCTTCCACAGCTGCCGATTCGTAGAGTTCGGCCGGTATGCTCTGCAGCCCCGCGAGCACCGAGATAGCTACGAAGGGGAGCTCTCTCCAGACCAGCACAACTGCAATGGCAAACCAGACCGTCGATGTCTGGACCAGAAAGGGGATGCCCTCTGAAATCACGCCGGCCTGGATCATCATTTGATTGAGCACGCCAAAGCGCGGATGCAGCATCCACTGCCACGCGGCTACCGCCACCACCTCCGGCGTGACCCATGGGATGAGCAGGCAGCTGCGTGCAAATCCGGACAGGCGCCAGCGCTTGATCGACGACGAGTTGACCAGCAGGGCGATAACCACACCCAGGACGATTCTGGCCACCACGGTCACGAAGGTGAGCCACCAGACGGTGTTCACCAGAGCCAGGCCGATTCGGGCGTCTCGAAAGAGCCTCAGGTAGTTGTCGATCCCGACAAACGTACCGCCACGGCGGATCTGGAAGAGACTGATTTCCTGCAGGCTCGTCCAGATATTGTATACCGACGGGATGAAGAAGAACGCCACCAGAATTGCCAATCCCGGCAGCACCAGTGCGAAGGGCCGGACGGCTCGCCGTCTTCGCGCCCGCGCAATCGTCTGAGTGACCAGCTCGTTGTCCCGTTGAATCGCCATCGCGCACGTTTCCTTGTGTAGTCTCTTGTGGAGCATCAGATGATGCACCGTCGGCTTGGAACGCTCCATGCCGACGGTGCTGGGTGCAGATCTACAGTAGCTCTTGCAGCGACCGAATGAGATCCCGGGCGGCCTGCTCCGGGGTTTTCTGCCCGGAGTATACCGACGCGAACTCACGGTTGGTGGCATCCCACATGCCGCTCACCGGTGCAGGGGACTCGATGTACTGCTTGAATGTAATCGCGTGCGGCAACTGGTCGGCGTACCCCTGTTCGCCGGGACCAAACTGCAGCTCCGCAAGGAGGCTTTCCTGCGCCGGGAAATTGGTGTATCGCTCAAACACGCCTCGGCTCAGCAGGTAGTTGAGAAACTCCCACGCCTCATCCGGGTGGCGCGTGTTTTCGTTGACGGCGAGTACGCGACCGCCGAGATGGGAAACCCGGCGTGATGGGCCTCGTGGGATCATCGCCGTATTGAGTGGAACGCTCGACTGCGAGGCTGCGTTCCGGAAGGTCGGTGGCGGGAAAAAGCTGATCGCGAAGTCACCACGCGCGAGTCCTCCGACCAGTTCGGGATCTCCCCAGCTGTTCACTCCGATCAGCGATCGCGGTGAAGCGCCACGCTCGAAGAACTGGTTGAAGTAGCGCATCGCTCCTGCCACGTCCGCCTCGGTTACTCCCACTCGCCATCCACCCCTTCCGTCGGGTTCTACGAAAGACTTATCGCGGCTCCACAGGTAGTAGTTTGCAAGGAACCACATTCCTCCGCCCGACGCACTCCCTGCGGGGAAGCCAAAGCCGTACTGACCACGCCCCTGATCGGAAAGACGAACCGCGGTCTCAAGGAACTCTTCCCAGGTGTCCGGAAAACGATTCACGCCCGCACTCTGGAGCAGATCGGGCCGGTATGCCATCACGAAGGTGTCTACGGTCCACGGGATACCGAAGAGCGAATCGTTGTAGAACCCCAGGTCGGTACCCAGAAAGTCGTCGATTCCCGCTCCTGGAGGTGACTGCCTCACGATCGTGTCGAGGTTTTTCAGAAGGCCGGAGCTTCCGAGATCCTTGGTCCACACGAAAGCGAGCTGCAGCACATCGGGCCCACCACCTGCCTGTCCCTCGCGTACGAACTGGTTCAATGCGTCTGCCCAGGGTACCGTCTCGACTACAACGCGGATCCTGTTCTGGCTGGCATTGAACTCCTCGATCGCCGCGAAGAGCCCCTGCACCTCAGCCGGGGGATCACCCTGCCTGAACGTCAGTTGGACTACGTCCGATTCCTGCCTCGTGCCTCCGGCGAACACCATAGCAGCGCATACCAGAAGCCCGATCGTGATCAACCAGACACGTTTCATGTTCATTGGTTGTCTCCTTTTTTCGAGAGATGCTCAGGGCCACGAGAGCCCACTGGACCACTTGTGGCCCAGTGACCATCCTACTGCCAGGAGTGGCATTTCGCCATGGTACGATTGTCATCAGTTTGTACCCCGGACGAATAGTACAAATGTCACCGGTGTGGACTCCCTCGCGCTGTCGATCCAACCGGCTATTCGCTTTCTTCTCGCGGTGGCCCCAGCCGGTCACGTGCGATACGCACCGCTTGGGATCGTTTCTCGACTCCAAGCTTTGCGTAGATCGAGGAGACGTAGTTGCGCACAGTTTGTTCGCTCAGGGAAAGATCCGCAGCAATCTCCGGATTATCCAGACCATCCCGGATGAGCAGCAGAACCTCGTGTTCTCTTCGACTGAGCGTCGCCAGCATCTCATCGGTCTGCTCTGCAGATTCATCGTCCAAATCACTCGCTGGAATATATCCTCGCAAGACCAGTTTTCGCGCTATCGCAGGCGATATGGTAACACCTCCGGCAACGATCGACCGAATCGATGCGATCAGCTCCTCGGGAGGAATGTCTTTCAGCAAGTATCCTTCGGCACCGTGCTGAAGGGCTTCGTACACGTACGCATCGTCATCGAATGTTGTCAGTACTACGATGTGGATATCAGGAAATCTCTGTCGGATGATCTTGGTTGCCTCCACTCCGTCCATTACCGGCATCCGAACATCCATGAGTACCACGTCGGGGTGATCGCGTTCGACTGCGGCGATCGCGTCTCTGCCATCGTAGGCAATACCGATAACCTCCAGATCATCGGCGTCCATCTGGAGCACTTTCCGGAGGCTTTCGGCAAATAGAAGTTGATCGTCAACAATCAGGACTCGGGTGGAACTCATGACCGAAACACTCCTGCGGGAAGGGGGATGCGGGCATTGACGCGAAATCCGGTTGATCGGCTCTCCGCGCGAAGGATTCCTCCGATCATTTCGACCCGCTCGCGCATTCCCTGCAATCCGATCCCAATTTCGTAGTCCGACGCACCGCGGCCGTTGTCCTCTACCGTCACAAACAGTTCGTCGTTCTCGCGCCAGAACTGAACCCACACCTGTGACGCCTGACCGTGGCGAAACGCATTGGTGAGCCCTTCCTGCACCACGTGAAACACCGCATCGTCAATCGGGCTGTTGGGTGGCCAGGAAGCATTCGCGAAGTACACCCGCACCCGCACGTCGGTGGCTCGCTCGTACTCTGCGATCAGCCGCGCGATCGACCGATTCCCCGACACGCGGTCTACTCGGGTCGATCGAAGTTTTCGCAAGGCCACCCGCATGTCGTCGAGCCCATTCTTTGCCTGCTCTCCGATTTTTGTGAGGGTTTCATCCAGCTGGCGCAGGTCCACGCCGGCGATTCGTTCCGCGAAGCGCGTCAGCATAATGATGTTGGTCAGTGTATAACCCACGCTGTCATGAATATCCCGCGAGATGCGATTCCGCTCTTCCTCGGCAGCCTGGATTTCGACGCTGAGCGCGCGATCCTGGTAACTCAGGTTGGCTTTGGTAAGACGACGCACGGCGTGATCGAGTCGATCGACCTGTTCGCTCGTGCGGTGGACGGCGGACACGGCGGTACGCCAGTACAACAGGATGGCGGTAAATGCGAACATGATGGCCGCAAACAGTACGCGATCGGAGAGACGCGGTCCCGAGATTACCTCTCCCCACGCAGACGAAGGTTGTTTCCACAGCGCAGCAACCATGGTCATGATGACTGATGCGGAAATTGCGAACGCCGCGGGGAAAACAACAATGCTCTCCACCAGAACGGACAGGTAGATGAGCAACTCGGTTCCAAATCGCCCTTCCATGGCGTAGCCAATGATGAAGCCGCAGAGAAACCGAATCGTCAGAACTACCGCCCGAGTGAAAGGCGCAACGCGAAACAGCAGCGTCGCCGACCCGAGGAGCGAGAGGCCGATGAGGTAGGGAATCTGCCTGCCTATTGATTCGCCCGCACCAATCGCCTCGCTGCCGAGGGCGAAATAGATTACGGCAAGGACTTGCAACGTACCGGAGAAGGCGAGCGCGGGAAGTCGGGTGTGCAGAGAAGACGACAGCGGTGAGCTTGCCATAACGCCCGGTAGTATACACCGACTTCGCTATCTTGACTCTGTTGTTACCGTACGAATGGAACGAACCGCGCCTCACTTCCCAAGCCGGACCGCTGATCCCAGCGACACCGAGTAGGTGTTCAGCCAGTTGACGCTGTAGTCCGTCGGGTTGGTGTTGGAGGCGCCGCC
>REDM01000240.1 GCA_007693485.1 Spirochaetaceae bacterium | reverse complement strand
ACTGTTCCAAAGCCTGTGCTTTTTTTGAAAGAACCACACAACAGCTCTTCAACTCGGCGGGCAGCCTCAAAAACCGGCCCGTGGACCCGGATCACGATGACCTCTGGTGATTGCAGCATCGTTTGTATATCATACATCGTTATCGCTCTGGAGGTCATGCCATGGCAACCATTCTTCCGTTTCGACGGTCGCACCATCAGGTGAGCTTTTGCTGATCGCGCTGTATGTCTGGAACCTGATCGCCGCCGGACTCTGGTTGGTGCTGCTCAGTACACGAGTTCGCTACACGATGGACAAGCAGGACACGGGCGCGCTTGCGCTGTTCTTTCTTGCCGGTTGCGCAAGCATCTTCATCACGCTGATCATCCATGGAGTATACCCACTCCGGTTTGTGGCACCCTTTGTGTACGGGCACAACTTCCTGCGGCACGTTCTGGTGGTCGGGCCAATCGAAGAGACGGCCAAGTTCCTCGCCTTCCTGTCGGTGGCACACGCCTTGCGCACCACCAAGGAGCCGCAGGACGGGGTAATCCAGGGAGCCGTAGTCGGCCTTGGATTCGGCACCATAGAAAATATTTCGTACATCGAGCGGTTTGGTGCGGCGGTGTTCTTTCGGCCGATCCTGACCTCCGGTGGTCACGCCGTCTACGGTGCGATCTGGGGCGGACTCTACTCCGCGGCGGTGTACGCAAACTACCACTCGAAGGATCCGGCAGCCTATCGGATCGCGTTCGGCGGAGTGGCGATGGTTGCGCTGCTGCACGGTCTCTTCAACGCATCGCTTCGAGTCAGCGTGGCTCTCAGCTACGCGCTCGACATCGCCGCCCTGGCCACCGCAATTGTCATCTTCGTCCGTCTTGTAGAACACTCGCCCTACCGGCAGTTTCCCCTTCAGCAGGCGGACCTCGCCATTCCCAATATCCGCCGGGGGCTCCACTTCAATCCAAAGAGTACAATCCTCAACCGCAACCTGGGGCTCTACCTGATGTACCGCGGCGAATACCGGGCGGCGGCGAAGCATCTGGCCAGATCGATTCCCCGGGCGTTTGATCCACGGCGGGCGCGCTTCTTCATTGCGGTCAGTGAGCTGGTCTGGGTGCCGGAGGTACACGCCATGCGCCGCATGCGGCGCGCCTGGGCCCACCTGAGCGACGAACAGCGAACCAAACTGCTCGCACAGCTCGATCAGCTTCTGGAAAACGATCCCGCCCTCATCGAACGGGTGCACGACTTCATCAATCGGGCCTTCAAGCCACGCAACTGGCAACCCGCCCACGAGCTCGCGCGCGAACTGCGCCGACGCAAGGCCGATCGACGGATGGCAACCGGCCCCCGCAGTGCGGTATTTGACGAACTCCTGAGCGGCATGAGCCGCGACGAGATCCGCCGCCTGGCGGCGCAGGTGGGGAAGCGGTAGGGTTGCTCGGGTGGTGGGTGCGGGGTGTTACCCCGAGGTTTCGCGGCGGTCCACCATTCTCCCGGAAACGTATTTGTGGAGAATACTGGTGATCAGCGTCTGATACGGAAGCCCCTCTTCAAGCGCCAGGGCTTTGAGCGCGTCCACGTCGCGTTTGGAGATACGAACATTGATGCGGTAGTCTTTCTGCCCCGTCCGGTCCGCCGCCTGCTTCAGCTGCTGTTTCAGCGATTCGACGTTGTGTACGGATTGCCATTCCCCGTTCTCCACGCTTGCGATGAGATCTTGTTCGTCGTGTTCAGTCATCTTCAACCTCCAAGCCCAGTTCCCTGGTGTACCGGCGACTGGGAAAGAGCGTTTTCATAAACATGCTTCCCGACTTGTCGGGAACGCACGGAACACAGATAGCGTATTGCTCAATGTTCACGATCAGAAGAATCTGATTGGGATATCGTCCTTGGTTGGGATGCTCGCGTACATCAAGGAGATATCCCTCCTGAATCGCAATAACAACGCGTTCGAAGGATAGTCCTCGCTGTGCCTTCAGCTCTTCATTCTTTTCGGTGTTCCACCGGAACTCCATCGATATAACCATACCGTCGCGTGTGCCTTTTGTCAACTCCAATCCAAAATGGCACCGCAGGCCGCATCTCTTCGTTCCCTGCCGCGTTATGACTCTGGGCACACCCTGTTGACATTTTCACTAATACCGTTATAATGTACTTTGAGGCAATTTTTGTGTCTAAAGGTAAAACGAAGCATATTCTCCTGGTAGAGGATGAAGTGGTGAACGCCCTGGCCGGGTGCAGAGTCCTTGAGTCGGCCGGGTACAACGTAACCGTCGTTTACTCAGGTGAGCAGGCTCTCGAAACGGTCTCTCATTCGATACCACCCGATCTCATCCTGATGGCCATCGATCTCGGGGCGGGGATGACCGGTCCGCAAGCAGCGGAAGCGATTCTCAGAGCACATGACATCCCCGTGGTTTTTCTCTCCTCGCATACGGAAGACGTATATTGGGACCTCACGCAGAACACTACCTCCTACGGGTTCATTCAAAAAGGCTCTACTGACACGGACCTCCTGGCGTCGATACAGATGGCCTTCCGCTTGTGGGACGCGCACCGAGTGGTTGTTGAGGCGGAAGAGCGTCGGGCGGATCTGTTCAAGCAGGTACCCCGTGCAATCTACCAGTACCAGTCCTTCCCTGATGGAACGAATCGATTTCCTGCGTCCGCTCGCGACCATGACCTCGTTGCCAATCTGCCGGAATACTCCCATTACCTGGAGGCTGAACTCTACGACCTCGTCCAGCGAGACCCAAAGATTTTTGCCTTTCTGAGGGAGGGTTCCCTGGATGGGATGTGGTACTGGGACATCGAGAAACCCGACCAGGAGTGGATGGATAACCGGTTCTGGGAACTGTTCGGTCATGATCCCCACAACAAGCGGCATGATCCGGCAGAATGGCAACACCTCATCCACCCGGAAGACCTGAAGCGTGCGCTCGAGAACTTCCAGAAGCACCTGGAAGACCCCGACCATCCCTACGACCAAATCGTGCGTTACACCCATCAAAACGGCACAACGGTGTACGTCCGTTGCCGAGGAATGGCAATCCGGGACGAGAACGGTAAGCCCCTGCGGATGCTGGGCGTTCACAACGACATCACCGAGTTGATGAACACAATCAACGTTGAGAAACGACTGCGGCACGAACTCAACCATCGAGTAAAGAACAATCTCGCGATCGTTCATTCACTCATCTCTCTGAAGCACTCCGAAGACAACACCACCGCTGATCTTTCGGACATCCTGCGTCAGGTGGAAACAATTCGCGTATTGCACGAACAACTGCAGGCTACCGACGAACTTACCACCCTGGAACTCAAGCCGTACCTGCGAAGAGTTCTCGCTTCGGTATTCGATTCTTCTGTTGAGGTCGACGTTTCCGGTCTCGAGGTCAAGGTAACCAGCAAGGTCGCCGTCCCGCTTGGTCTTGTGGTAAACGAGCTTGCAACCAACGCCGCCAAACACGGCTTCTCTCGCGATCAAGAAAAACGCTTCACGGTGAACATCCTGGATCTGGGCGACGGAAGTGATCGTATGCACGTCACCATTTCCAACAGCGGTATTCCGTTTCCTTCACACGTGGACGTGGACAACCCATCGTCGCTGGGTTTGCGCCTGGTCTCTGCCCTGGTTTCGCAATTGGAGTCGAGTCTCACTCTCACAAAGCAGCCACACCCAACCTTCGAGTTCGACGTCGAGTATGAGGGAGTTCTGGTCCCGTAACCAGTATCCGCGAACGCCCTCCGGCGGAGGACGTTTGTGCGATGCCGCCGGGTTATGCCCGGCGCACGGGGAACACTCTCGTCACATCAAGCTTGGCAGAAACAACACCAGCTGCGGAAAGAAAATCAGCAGCATCAGCACGACAAACAGCGGAACCAGAAACGGAATGATGGCGCGCGCGAGTGTTCCAAAGGGGATGTTCCCAACCTTGGCCACCACAAAGAGCGAGACCCCCATCGGCGGGGTGAGGATGCCGATCATCATGTTCATGACCACCACCACCCCAAAGTGTACCGGGCTGATTCCCAGTGCCGTGGCAACCGGGACCAGAATTGGCACGACCAGCAGCAGCGTTGCAAGCGTTTCTACAACGGTCCCCAGTAACAGGAGCATCACGTTTACCGCAAGGAGAAACACGATCGGATGCGACGTGTAGGTGATAAAGAACTGCGCAATCTGCTGCGGGATCTGTTCTCTGGCCAGAACAAAGCCCATGAGCGATATTGCAGCGATAATGAAGCCGATTTCGGCGGTGCTGTTGAGCGTGTCCCTGAGCACCTCCCACAGCTTTTTCATGGTGAACGTTCGGTACACGAACATCCCAAGAAACAGCGCGTAAAACGATGTGACCGCCGCCGCTTCAGTCGGGGTAAATACCCCGCTGAAGATGCCGCCGATAATGATCACCGGAGTAACCAGGGCAGGGAACGCGAGTACAAACGCGGTACCCTTCTCGCGCAGGTTGGTGCGGGCATATACGGCGTACTTTCGCTTCCGCGCGATGAAAAACACCAGCACCATCAGTGATAACGAGGCAAGAAATGCAGGGATAATGCCGCCGATGAAGAGCCGTCCAACCGACACACTCGCCACCGAACCATAGATCACCATGGGGATGCTCGGTGGCATCAGCGGACCTACGATGCTCGATGCAGAGGTGAGTGCCCCGGCGAACCCATCGTCGTAGCCCTCTTCGCGCATGGCCTGAATTTCTATTTTGCCCAATCCGCCTGCGTCCGCATGGGCCGAACCCGACATACCGGAAAACAGCAGACTCGCCAGGATGTTCACGTGCCCCAGCCCACCGGGAATGTGGCCCACCATGGCCTTGGCAAACCGGAAGATCCGCGTGGTGATTCCCGTGGCGTTCATCAGGTTGCCGCTGAATATAAAAAACGGGACGGCCAGCAGGGTAAACGAATTGACCCCAGCGACCATCCGCTGTGCTGCCATGGCAAGACCGCCGTTGATGAGCAAGTAGCTGATACTCACGATGAGCACGGAAAACGTGATCGGAACCGACAGCAGGAGCAGCACAACCCACCCAACAAAAAACCACAGCATCTTACTCTGCCCCTTTTGCAAGAGAGATCATACGCTGAACGTCGGTGATGATAATTCCCACCAGCCGAACGGCCATGAGCGTAGACGATACCGGAATGACACCGTAGAGGTAGCGATAGGTAAACGGCAACGTCGTTGCACGCTGCCGTGCGATAAACGGCATGCCCCGAAACGCTACGAAAATGACCAGCACTACCGCGATGAGCATTACCAGATCGACAAACACGTCAATGACCGCCTTCACGCGCACCGGAAATCGGATCACGAGGGTGTCGATGGCAATATGGTCGCGAGCGTAGACGCCCCGACTTGCTCCAAAAAACACCACGTACACGAAGAGCCAGCGCGACAGCTCCTCCGTCCAGATTGGCGCATAAGGAACAGTGCGAATGATAAACGGAGTACGAAACACCACCTGCAGCAACACGGTGAGAAACAGCAGGATGAAGGCGACGGTGGATACGCTTTCTTCGATGATGATGGTCTTCTTGTACAGATCTCGTATGGTCATGTTGATCCTACCGGCTCAAATCTCACTGATTATTTACCCGAATTAAAACTGAGGATTCGAGAAGTCGAGAGAACTTCCGCCGGGCTTGCGTCCGGCGGAAGCGATAGTGGTCAGAGCTGTGCAAGACTGCTGATCAGTCCCGGCTTTCCGAGTTCGCGCTCCATGCGTTCGTAGGCGGGAGCCATCGCGCGCTGGAACGGTGCGAGTTCGGGACGAGTGATGGTCACGCCCTGTTCTGTGAAGTAGCCGATCAGGTCTTCGGACATCTTGTTGGTCAGTTCGATCGTTTCGTCAACAAACGCCTGGGACGCCTGCGCTACCCATCCGCGCTGCTGCTCGGAGAGACTCTGCCAGCGGCGTTCGGAGAACAGTACGGAACGGTCCTGATAGACGTGGTTGGTCAACGCGATGTGGGACTGCACCTCGTAGAACTTCATCGACTCGATGGTGGGCAGCGGGTTTTCCTGCGCATCAACGCTTCCGGTCTGCAGCGCGAGGTATACCTCCGCAAACGCAACCGGGGTGGGCCGTGCGCCAACGGCGTTGGCCCAGTCGATGATCGCGCGACTGTTGGGCGTGCGAATTCGCAGGCCGCGGAAGTCGTCGATGGTGTTCAGCGGGCGATTGGATGAGGTCTGGCGAATGCCAAACAGACCGTGTCCCAGCACGCGGATGTTGTTCTCCGTGCTGAGCTTGGTAAGCATCTCCTGCCCCCACGGGCTGTCCATGATACGCTTGAGATGGTCAAGGCTGGTTACCACGTAGGGCATCTCCAGCAGTCCAAGTTCGGGGATAATGGCCGAGATCCCTGCGCCACCGATAGGCTCGGTGTAGATGTCGAGCTCGTTCATGGTGATCTGAGTCACCATCTCCGCAGCATCACCAAGCTGGCCTCCCGGAAAAATATTCGCGCGCATCTGGCCCCCGGAAACCCGTTCCAGAGTCTCGGCAAATACAACCGAAGCGTAATACTCGATGCTCTGCGTGTTTCCGTTTACCCCAAATCTTAGTGTAACCGGTGCCCCCTCGGCTGCCTCCCGGCTTCCCGCGGAAAACAGCGGCAGCGCGCCGATGAGCGCGATGCACAAAACGATGAGACCAATTTTTCGCATTTCGTACCTCCTGAAACCCCGAATTCGGGGTATTGAACTCTCCAAAGTGTGACCCGGGTTTCTTCATATGTCAACTGATTTTTTTTGTGATATTTCTGTTGAATTGGCATGCATTCCGGTTTATTGTACGGTTATGACGGAACAGAACACGGAATCCCTCACCGACGAGGTGTACCGCACCCTCCTCAACCGCTTCCTCAACAGCGAGATCGTGCCGGGAAACGTTCTTGACCGGAAACGGATTGCGGAAGAGTTGAACGTCAGCATGGCCCCGGTGCGGGATGCGCTCATCCGTCTCGGGATGGAGGGGTTCGTGGATACGCTGCCCCGCAAGGGAACCATCGCCAAAGCGGTCAACCGCGATGACCTGTACGGAAGTCTGATGATCCGGGAGGCGATCGAGTGCCAGGCGGCGCGCATGTATTGCGGTCTTCCCATTTCGGAGAACCGCGAGATGTTACTGGAGTACGCGCGGCGTGCGGACGATTTCACTCAGGGATTTGTGGAGCACTGGAAACTGGATGTTGCCTTTCACGAACAGCTGCTGCAACTGACCGGCTGCCGGACCTTCGTGGAGGAATACAACCGGTTCATGAAAGTTGCCACCTTTCACCACGTGAACCGGTTTCTCACCAACGACGACCTGCGGGAGCGGCGCAGCCACGTGGAACTGCTGGACGAGCTGACCACTCGCGATCCGGACCGGGCCGAGGCGGTGATTCGCGACCACCTCAAAAGCGGCAAACGCACCTTTTTCTGACATGAAACCCATGAACGCCGCGGAAATTCGCGGATCGTACGCCACTCTCCTCCTCCCCATCAACGCCAACGAAACCATCGACTATGGCCGCCTCGAGGAGGAAATCGCGACGCTGATAGCGACGCGCGTTGACGGGATCTACTCCAACGGTACCGCCGGAGAGTTTCACACCCAGACCGAGGAAGAGTTCCGTCGGGTCAACGAGCTGCTCGCCACGCGGTGTGAGGCATCGGGTATTCCGTTTCAGGTTGGCGCAAGCCAGATGAGCCCCCAGCTGACGCTTGAGCGAATCCGTGCAGCAAAGGAGTGGCAGCCGTCTGCAATTCAAGTGATCCTGTCGGACTGGTTTCCACTCACCGACGACGAGGTCATGTCGTGTCTGGAACGCTTCTGTGCGGTTGCCGACCCGATTGGCATCGTTCTCTACAACCCGCCCCACGCCAAACGCGTCCTGCCGCCCGCCCTCTACGGCCGCATCGTGCACGAACTGCCGGGGGTTGTGGGGGTGAAGGTGGCCGGCGGTGACGATCAGTGGTACGAAGGGATGGAGGCTCATCTGGATGCTCTGTCGCTGTTTGTACCGGGACATCTGCTTGCCTCGGGCGTACAGCGGGGGGCCCACGGAGCGTACTCCAACGTTGCCTGCCTGAACCCGCGCGGTGCCACCCGATGGTACCAGCAGATGCTCACCAACATGCCGGGAGCACTCGAACTGGAGGGGCGAATCCGCGCCATGATGAACGAGCACATCCTTCCATTCATCACCAGACACGGGTATTGCAACGCCGCGTGCGACAAGCTGCTCGCTGCCGTTGGCGATTGGGCCCCGGTGGGTACGCGTCTCCGCTGGCCCTACCGCTGGATCCCCGACACGGAAGCAGACCGCCTCCGCCCCATCATCCACGCAGCGATCCCCGAGCTGTTTGCGGAGTAATCGCGGCGAGTGTGGTCCCGGAAATATTCGTTGACAGAACTGATATTTCTGGTATCATATGAGTC
>REDM01000238.1 GCA_007693485.1 Spirochaetaceae bacterium | reverse complement strand
ACCGGGCATCGGCCTGGTCTTCTGTGCGCGCGTAAAGTCCAATCGTCCCGCGCACGCACCCGTTCTCGTCAATATCTACCCAAGTGTCGTCAATGGACGCAACTCCGGCGAGGCGCATCGCGTACTGAACCAGCGGCCGGTTTCTTCTTCGCCACACCCAATAGAACAATCGTTCGGCGGGGCCTCGCGACGGGAAGACCGTTTTCACCAGCTGTTCGGTCTGTTCCACGGTGGAAGCGCTCAATACGGTAATCATTGCATTCCTTCCTGTAATTGAATTTGAACTCAATTTCAATTTACTGGAATTTCGGTCGACCGTCAACAGAATTTGAATTGAAATTCAACTTTTCAGAACCGGCGGTCACATGGTACACTTGCTCATGGCACGAGAACCACGAGTCCCCCAACAGGATCGCAGCGTCCGGACCCGGGAGAAGATCTCGGTGGCGGCACGCGACTGTTTCGCGCGCGCAGGATACGACCGCACTCAAGCAAAAGACATCGCGTCGATGGCCGGAGTGTCGGTCGGAACCTTCTACGAATACTTCCATGACAAAGCCGCGGCATTCCAAACCGTGCTTGATGATTTCTCTGCTGCGTTCGAATCGCTTGACGTCGAGCGCTATCTGGAGATCGAATCAGGCGTTGATGGTTTTGCCGCGCTCCTCTCAGCGCTTCAAGAATGGGTACGGGATTTCGGCCGTCTGTTTCGAGACTTCTATACCCTCTCGGTTCGAGACCCGTCGTTCGAAGGGCCGCTCGCGGTTCTGGAGGCGCGCATCGAGTCTCGCTTTGAGACAGCGCTACGAAACACCACGTTTCGGACCCATCCGACGCGCGCAGTCACCGCGGCGCAACTCGCCTACACGGTAACGGAGGCGGTGCTCTTCCGCGTGGCCGATGAGCCCGACCAGACAACCGCCACCAGCCTGCTTCACGAGACCGCCGTGTGCCTCGACGCGTACATGCAGGCTCGTTCCAAATAGCCCGTTCACTCAGCTCATAATCTGGCCGTGGCAGTTATCGCCGACTGTGCAATTCTCTCGCCGCCGCTTTTCCTTGACACACCCCCCGGCAGCCGTTAGCGTAAAGAAAAAGGGGAAACCGTATGAACAATGCAAAAAAACCCATCCGTACGCTGAAAGAGGCGCTCCAGAGCCCGTGCAAACATCGGGATATGGACCTCGCGCTGGAACCCATGCCCAACTACCGCTCAACGCCGGGCGGGCCAAACGATACGCCGCTGTCTTTCTGGGCGTCGTGGGAATTGAAAGATCGACCCCGCAGAGTCGCGCTGCTGCTCGACGACTGCCAGGAAGAATACCGACCGTACGCCGTCGGGATCCTTCCCAATATGATCAAGCTGGTGGACGCTTTTCGAGACGCCCGCTCCCGAAGCGACGCGGTCTGCATCGCGTGGAGCGCGTGGAGTCGCCGATTCGACGACGGCATCTCCAACGCGATGGATCGCTGGTACGGTCCGCGGGGACTGCGCCCGGAGAATCCCGAAAACGCCGCCTACGTCTTCACCGGGGCCGCGGGGCTGGAACCGTTGTCGGAGATTGCCCCAAACGACCAAGAGGTGTCCGACGGCTGGTTCTATCACGGAAAACACCTAGACATGTTCTGGACCTTCAACGATGACGGCACCTCCTATCTGGACCAAAAACTGAAGACGCACCACATCGATACCATTGTGATCGTTGGTCTGTGGACCGACGAGTGCGTGCTGAGCACCGCCTACGCCGGAAACTCACGGGGGTACGACGTTGTGGTTGTTGGGGATGCGGTGGCCACCGCGACGGCCAATCAGGAGACCGCGTTGACCATTGCCAACAGCACGGTAGCCAAGGTGCTCTCGACCGATCAGGTTCTCAATTACATGGAACACGACTTTGCTCCGGGTACTCCGGAAGCCGTCAAAGGCACCGCACATCCCGACGGAAGAAAACCCGGCTGAGGCATTGAGGGTAGCGCCGAGCGCAGACTCCGAATAAAAAAGCTGTGTAAATCAATACGATTTTCGTTATTTTTTCTGTACATGTCGCCGTCTTCACGGTAGAGTAACGGCGGTTTCATACAACACGGACAGCGAATCCGTCAGCCAGATGGACGGAGTCACTGGCAGAAGAGAGGTTTTTGTAATGAAAATCATGATCTGGATGCTCTTGGCCCTGACGCCGGCGGTAGCGTGGTCGGTCTACGCCTTCGGCCTTCACGCACTCATACGAGTCCTGACGGGGACCGTTTCGGCCGTTCTCGCGGAAGCAATCTACCAGAAAGTGACGGGCCAGAAGATCACGGTGAAGGACGGCAGCGCCGCCATCACCGGAACACTGATGGGAATGGTTGTATCCATATCCACCCCGCTCTACGCGATCGCCATCTCGGCGGCCTTCGGCATTATCGCCGGGAAACAGCTTCTGGGAGGACTGGGCAAGAACCTGTTCAACCCCATGATGTTTGGGCGCCTGTTCTATCTGTTTGTCTTTCCGGATTCCATCCTGCCGTGGCGACGGCCGTTCGACCTTGTCACCTCTGCAACCCCACTGGAAGTCCTGCGGGAAACCGGCCAGACCGCAGGTGTGTCCCTGCTCGACATGTTCCTCGGCCGAATCCCGGGGACGATCGGTGAGATATCCACGCTGGCGTTGTTGATCGGGTTCTCGCTGCTGGTTTACAAGAAGTTCGTGCGCTGGCGAATCCCGGCTGCCGCCTTTTCCGTGGTGCTGGTGCTGGCGCTGGTTGCGGGGCAGAATCCCTTCTTCCACTTTTTCGCTGGAAGCCTCATGTTTGGTGCGGGATTCATGGCAACCGACCCCATGACCTCGCCGCGCTTCCCCAAGGGGCAGATCATCTTTGGAGCCGGTATCGGTCTGATCATCATGGCGATGCGCTGGTGGGGCTGGCAGACTCCCGGGGTATATGAGTTTACCGAAGGCACCACCTTCGCCGTTCTGACCATGAACCTCTTCACTCCCTATTTGAACAGGAAGTTCAAACCGGTGAAGAAGTGACGGATGCGGCAGAAAAACTTCTGCTGCAGACAGTGAACACGATATATCGAGAGGTATTGAAATGAATTCCTTGATCCGAGGCACGTCGGTAATTGTCGTCATGGTGATCGTCTGGTTTGCCTGGTCGAAGATCGGAGCAGCCCGCCTGCAGAAGCAGGGAGTCGAAGCGGCGGCAGCGAAAACGCAGGTGAGCCAGACCGCACGAAAGGCCTCCCTGATTGCGGCGTTTCTTTACATGGTCGCGATGGTAAGTGTAGCCGGCTTCTTCATGTGACCGGCCACTGGTTCTCAGGTTAGAACTGGGCGGACCGTTCGGGTCCGCCCAGCTTCCACCCCAATCCGCACGAACATACGATGTTTACACCTTCTTTCTTGACCTCTGCCGGACTGATCCGTAATTTCTGTCCGTGACGTACGAATCCACGCTCAGAGCCTCGAGTCTGTTCCATGGAATCGAAGCAGCGGCTGCAGACAGCCTGCTGAAGCGGGCGGACGTCTGTTGCCTGGAAAAGGGTGACCTTCTGTTTCAGGAGGGCAGCGACGCGGACTTCATGTGCATTGTGCTTGAGGGAACGCTCGAGGTAGTGATGGCCTCACCGCAGGCTGATCGGCGTCTTGGTATCGTGGGGCCCGGCGATCCGGTGGGGGAGATGGCGCTTCTGCTCGGCGGAACCCGCAGCGCCACCGTCCGGGCGCTGGATCCGGTGGTACTCGCACGATTTGATCGTGCGCAGGTCGGGGCGATTGTGGAATCATCGCCGGCCCTCCGTGCGGCACTCGAGGCCGTTATCCACCAACGGCTGGAACGAAATCGCATCACGCAGGCGGTGCAGGGGCTGTTTGGAGATCTCGAACCGGAGGTGCTGCGATACGTTGTCGATCAACTCGAGCCGGTAGTGGTGGAGCGCAACGGGTACCTGTTTCGCAAGGGTGATCCCGGCGATGCCCTCTATCTGGTTGTGAGTGGATCGATGGAAGTGCTCGCCGAAGACTCCGACGGGACCGAGCGCGTCATTGCCCACGTCCGACGCGGTGAACCAATCGGGGAAATGGCGCTGCTCGCCGGTGACCAGCGCGGCGCGTCCATTCGTGCCGGCAGGCGCAGTGAACTGGTCGCGCTCTCGCGCACCGCCTTCGAGCGACTGAGTCTTCGATACCCACACGTGCTGATGGGTATCACCCGGATTCTGGTGGCGCGGTTTCGCGCCGTCAGCGGGCAGACCTCTGAATCCACCCGACTGTGTCGCAGTTACGCCGTCCTTGCCTCAGGCAACGGCTTTCCTGACCTCACATCGGTGGTTCAAACCATCGTCGACTCGATGCCCGACACCGTGCGCGCCACCGTAATCTCGCCTGGTCTGGCGCGCAGGTTGGTCTCTCCTTCCGGCACCAATGCCGTATCCGCAGCGCTTGAGTCGTGGATCGACGAGGTCGAATCCCGACACGACGTGGTCTTTTTTCTTCCGCGAGCCACCGAGCGCGAGGATGCTGAACTGGAGGATGCCGCATGGCAATCGCTCTGCCTGCGGCGCTGCGATGAGCTCCTGCTCTGTGCGCATTCGGCGGGAGATGGGGCGCTCAATGAAATCGAGCAGCATCTCTTTCGCCCCGAGGAAGTGGATACGCCATCGCTTCGACGGCTCCTGATCCTGCACGACGCCGACATCGACGTCCCCCGCTTCACGCTGAAGTTCCTCACCGGACGGGGCGTGACCAAACACTACCACGCGCGCACCGGCTCGACGAGCGACATGGCCCGGGTGGCCCGGCTGCTAACCGGCAAAGCGGTTGGTCTGGCCTTCGGCGGCGGCGGCGCAAAAGGAATTGCACACGTCGGCGTGATTCGTGCGCTGACCGAGCGGGGGATTCCCATCGATACAGTGGCGGGTACCAGCATGGGGGCAATCATCGCCGCGCTCTACGGCGCCGGCTACACGCCGGACCAGATGATCGCCCAGATCGTCAAGATGTTTGTAGACCTGAACCCGTTCAACGAATACACCCTCCCTCTGTTCAGTCTGCTTGGTGGGAAAAAGCCGGAGTTGGCCTCATTGCAGACGTTTG
This sequence comes from Spirochaetaceae bacterium, assembly GCA_007693485.1. Classification (GTDB taxonomy): domain Bacteria; phylum Spirochaetota; class Spirochaetia; order DSM-27196; family PWMO01; genus PWMO01. The sequence continues at coordinate 3,375 of REDM01000238.1, read as the reverse complement.
GACGCTTCCAGATTGAAGACCTGTGGACGCCGTTTGCATGTACCTCGAGCAATATCAGTCGGCAGACGCTCACTGTACACCGCAGCGGCAGTCTCTCAAAGGCGATCCTTGCCACCACCGCCCTCCCCGGCATCACGGTGCCGATCATCTACGAAGGGGAAATTCACGTGGACGGCGGCGTGATCAATAATCTCCCCGGCGATCTGATCCGGGAGGAATCTGCCTATCTGATCACCTGCGACGTCAATACCTCGCAATATGTGACGCTGCAATCAAAACGGTACCCCTCACCGTGGCGCTCCCTGATTCAGCGAACGCAGCGCGAGCACCCAGTGCCGGCACCCCGGATCGGCACCATCCTCAACGCCGCAATGAGCGCGGGAAGTATGCACGCCGCAGCGCGGGTACGCGAAATCTCCGATCTGGCACTCACCCCTCCGGTTACCGATGTTGGCATTCTGGATTTCAAGCGAGCCGTGGAGATTGAACAGCGGGGATACGAGTATACGCTGAGAGTGCTCGATGAGCGTGAGCAGAACGCGGGCGTTGCACCCCCCGCGGGCTCTACGGTCTGAGTTGGGATTCCGGCACAAACCAGCCGCGCTCGGGATCGAGCCGCACGCCGTCGGTTGCCCCGAACGCATCGGCGAGCGCACCACTCTGTACAAGATCGTCCGGAGCTCCCGCCAGAACGGTCCCGTTGACCACAAAGAGCCGATCAGAGAAATGCAGCGCCAGATGCAGATGGTGGGTTGCCACCGCCGCGGCAGCGATCACCCCATCGTCAATCAGACAGCGCAGCAGCTGAAAGAGCGCGGTCTGGTGAGGCGGGTCGAGGTGGGCGGCCGGCTCATCGAGCAGCAGCATGCGCGGCTCCTGAGCAAGGGCGCGGGCGAGCATGACGCGCTGTCGTTCGCCGTCACTGAGACTGCCGAGACGACGCTCAGAGTATTGGTGCGCACCGGCAAAGACCAATGCCCGCTCCACCGCAGCTCGGTGCTCTGCCTGCGGTCCCGGGCGGGCGATGCGCCCGAGCTCCACCACGTCGCGGCCGGTGAGGTAGGCGGCGTGCACCGCGTCGGTGAGCACCACCGCGGTGCGCCGGGCCCGTTCGCCGCGCGGCAGAGCGCCACGGCCGTAGATCGCGGCGCCCATCATGGATACCGTTCCTGCCCGCGGAGTGAGCAGCCCGGCAGCCGTGCGCAGGAGGGTGGTCTTGCCCCCGCCGTTGGGCCCCACCAGCGAGACAATCTCACCGTGGTCAAGCGTTTCTCGGTCAACCCGCAGCACCACCGGCCCGCGCGGATATCCTACCTGAAGGTTGCGTATCTCAAGCAGCGCAGCGACCGTTTCGTTCACACCCCACCCCCACGGCCCGCCCGGCGGGGTGCAATGACCACCGCCAGCACCACGGGAACCCCTACCAGAGCGAGCACGGCGTTCAGCGGAAGCACCCGTGCGCTCCACGGCATGCGCGCGAGCAGATCGGCGAGGACGGCGAGGGTTGCGCCGCAGAGCGCAGTGGCCGGCACCAGCAGTCGGTGGCGGGAACTCTGCAGATATCCCCGCGCCAGGTGGGGAACCGCGACGCCCAGAAAGGCGATCGGTCCGGTGTACGCGGTCACCAGTCCTGTGAGCACACCTGCCACCGTGAGCAGCGCACCATGCAGCGCACGGGCCGCGACCCCGCTGCTTTCCGCGTACGCGCGGCCGAGCAGGAGCGCGTCCAGCCGGGCACCCCAGAACGCGAGCAGTGCGGATACCACAACCACCACGAAGAGCAACAGCGGCTGAATGATCCCCGGTGGAAGCGCGAAGGAACCAAAACTCCAGATGACGTAGCGCTCAATACCGGCCGCCGGGCTGGCCGCCATCAGCAGGGTGGTCAGCGCACCTGCCGCGTGGCCGAACAGCAGGCCCAGCACCAGAAGGATGACCGGATCGTCCACCACGCGGTGCGTGATCATCACCACCAGCACCACCGCACCCGCACCCGCCATGGCCGCAACCACCGCAGGACTCGAGAGCTGGCCGCCCACGCCGCTTAACACCACCAGGGCAACGCCCAGGCCGGCACCGGCGGATACCCCGAGCACCCCGGGCCCCGCGAGCGGATTGCGAAATACGGTCTGCATCAGAAGCCCTGCAAGCCCCAGAGCGGCGCCGGCACCCACGGCAAGAAGAACGCGCGGCAGCCGCACCTCGCGGATCACCACGCGCGCAATATCAAGCGCTTCGGTTACCTCTGGCGCGATGCCGGCCGCAGGGAGCAGTACGCGCGCCACCGCCGCCGGCGTAATCACCACCGAGCCGAGCAGCAGCGAGACAAGCATTGCGGCGAACAGCAACGGCACGAGAAGCCATATTCGAAGGGCAGGTGACACGCTCATGGTCCCGGCAGCCTCCGGTAGAAGACTCGCTCGTGGCCGGGCAAGAGATTGGGGTGAAAGATCGATACCAGATCGGCAAGCACCTGATCGGGTCTGGTTGCGCCGCTCTCCCAGAAGTCGCTGGCCCCTGCAGGATTCACGCGGAGGTCGTGGTGGTACATCCGCCCGGCAGCAAAGGGAGCAAAGAGCGAAAGCCGCGGATCGGTGCGCAGCACGTCTTCGCGCGTTCGCCAGTCGAAATTCAGATTGACCCAGACGTCGGCATCGCCCGCCCGTTCAAGCACGGACTCCAGATCCAGAAAGAGCGACCCGGTCCCGGGCAGATCCTCCCAGAGATAGTGCCCGCCGGCGTCCGCAAAGAGCCGCGCCATGTAGCTTCCGCCTGCGGGAACCGGCCAGGAGCCCTGCCACGGCCCGTTGGCCATTACCCGCGGTCGATCGGCCGCCGCGACACCGGAGGCGATCTCTCGCAGCCGCAGATAGTCGCGCTCACGTTCAGAGAAGAGCGCCTGAGCCTCCTGCGTGCGTCCAAAGAGCGCCCCCAGCAGGAGAATCCACTCGGCCCGACCAAGCGGCGTCTGCTCCCGCCAGTCGGCCACAATCACCACCGGCACACCCACCGCCTCCAGCCGCCGCACCGATGTATCGTCAGGCCCAAGCGCAGAGAGCAGCACCAGATCGGGCCGCAACGCCACCACCCGCTCCAGATCAAGCTCCGCCCCACCGCCAACCACCGACACCCGTCCGCTGGCAATGCGTTCACGGACGGTCTGGTTGTAGAGGTAGTCACCGTTATCCACCGCCACCACCGCATCGAGAAGCCCCAGATCGGACAGATGCGCAATCACCGGCGTAACCATCACCACCACCCGCTGGGGCGTTCCGCGAAGAACCGTCTGCTGCCCGCCATCGCCGCCCTCGCGGTTTTCCTTCATCACCGCATAGCGGATTGGCGCACCGCCGGCCCACGGTTCGGGGACGGTGA
>REDM01000146.1 GCA_007693485.1 Spirochaetaceae bacterium | reverse complement strand
TCATTTCTTTGCAGAGTCAAACGAAAGCGGCTGCCCGACGCATTCATTTTTCGCGTCCTCGAGTCCCCCGGCGAAAAAAAGCACAATTTTCGCACCACTATCTTGACCGGTATGCCGACACAATATATAGTGTGGATCAGCCTTTCTAACGGGTTTTTACCACCATATACAGAGCTGAACAGAAACGGGGAGTACCATGTACCGAAACGCGGATACATCGTTGCGTCGTGTCGTGAAACGCGACGGACGGATGGAAGATTATACCGGATACAAGATTGCCGCGGCGATCGAAAAGGCCTTCGTGGCGCAGAGCCAGGAGATCGGCCGGGACGAGCTGGATCAGATGGTGGCGCAGGTGGAAGAGCGGCTGGCCAGACTGATGACCGGTCGGCATCCCAACTCGGCCCCCGCCATCGAAGAGATTCAGGACGTCGTAGAGGAGGTGCTCATCCTCTCCGGGCACGCGCGCGTCGCCAAGGCGTACATCATATACCGGGCGCATCGGGAGGCGGTGCGGGATACCCGCGCGCTCATGCTCGACATTGAGACCACCATGGACGGGTACCTCAAGCAGTCCGACTGGCGGGTCAACGAAAACGCCAACGTCAACTTCAGCCTCGGCGGACTGATCCTGCACAATTCCGGAACCATCACCGCCAACTACTGGCTGAAGAACGTCTATTCGCCCGCGGTGGCCGATGCGCATCGCAACGCCGATTTTCACATCCACGACCTGTCGATGTTCAGCGGATACTGCGCCGGATGGTCGCTGCGCCAACTGATCTGGGAGGGGCTCGGCGGCATCGAGGGCAAGATCGCGAGCAAGCCGGCGCGTCATATGGGTACGCTGGTGCAGCAGATGGTCAACTTTCTGGGGGTGATGCAGAACGAGTGGGCCGGGGCCCAGGCATTCTCCAGCTTTGACACCTACCTTGCGCCCTTCGTGCGGGTGGACAACCTGAGCTTTGCGGAAGTGAAACAGGCCATCCAGAGCTTTGTCTTCGGCGTGAACACTCCAAGCCGCTGGGGCAGCCAGGCGCCCTTCACCAACATCACCCTCGACTGGACCGTACCCGCCGATCTTCGTGATCAGCCCGCAGTAGTCGGTGGCCAGGTGCTGGACTTCACCTACGGCGACTGCCAGGCGGAGATGGACCTCATCAACCGCGCCTTCCTGGAACAGATGATCGCCGGCGACGCCAACGGGCGCGGCTTCCAGTACCCCATCCCCACCTACAACATCACCGAAGAGTTCGTCTGGGATTCGCCCAACGCACACCTGCTCTTTGAGATGACCGCCCGTTACGGCACGCCCTACTTCCAGAACTTCATCAACAGCGATCTCGATCCCGGCGATGTTCGCTCCATGTGTTGCCGGTTGCAGCTGGATAAACGCGAGCTACGAAAGCGCGGCGGTGGACTCTTTGGTTCCGATGAATTCACCGGCTCCATTGGCGTGGTTACCATCAACCTGCCGCGGATCGGGTACCTGGCCGGCAGCGAGGCCGAGTTCTTCGCGCGCCTTGACCGGCTGATGGATCTCGCCGCTGAGAGCCTCACGGTCAAGCGCAAAACCGTTACCCGACTCCTCGAGAACGGGCTCTTTCCCTACACGCGCCGCTACCTGCGCCATCTGAACAACCACTTCTCCACCATCGGCCTGGTGGGGATGAACGAGATGCTGCTGAACTTCATGGGACGTGACATCACCGATCCGGAGGCACGCGCCTTTGCCGCTCGTGTGCTGGATCACATGCGCGACCGCCTGCTGGTCTACCAGCAGGAGACCGGAGACCTCTTCAACCTGGAAGCAACGCCAGCCGAGAGCACCAGCTACCGCCTGGCCAAGCACGATCGCGCCCGCTACCCGGACATCATCACCTCCGGCGACCAAGAGCCCTTCTACACCAATTCCAGCCACCTTCCGGTGGACTACACCCACGACGTCTTTGACGCTCTCGATATGCAGGACGATCTGCAGACGCGCTACACGGGCGGCACGGTGTTTCACGCGTTCCTGGGAGAGGCCATCACCGACTGGCAGGCGTGTGCCGAGCTGGTAAAGGTGATTGCGCAAAACTACCGCCTGCCCTACTTCACCATCTCGCCCACGTTCTCGATCTGCCCGGACCACGGTTACCTGGCCGGCGAGCAGCACCACTGCCCGCACTGCGGACACGAAACCGAGGTTTACTCGCGCATCGTGGGTTATTATCGGTCACTCAAGAACTGGAACCGCGGCAAGCGCGCCGAGTTCGATATCCGCCGTACCTACGATGTGGCGCCGGTGGGCGCGGTTACGGAACCGTCGGTGGCGGGTGACTGACATGGCGCTCGATCGGCTCGGCCTGCAGAAGTCGAGCCTGCTCGACTATCCCGGACGCGTTGCGGCGGTTGTCTTCACCCACGGCTGCCCGCTTCGCTGCCCCTATTGCCACAACGGCGAACTGATCTCGGGGCCGATTCCGGCCGGCTTTGTGACGCGTGCCGAAGTAATGGACCACCTGCGCCGCCGTCGGGCGCTGCTGGGAGGGGTGGTCATTACCGGCGGCGAACCGCTCATGCACGCCGACCTGCCGCAGCTGATCGCCGAGGTTGGTGCCATCGGGCTCCCGGTGAAGATCGACACGTGCGGCGCGTACCCTGATCGGCTGCAGGAGATTCTCGCGATGCCCGAGGTGGACCACGTAGCGCTGGACATCAAAACCGCCCCTGAGCACTACGATCGGGTTCGCGGCAACGGAACCGACCTGCTTCGGACGATCCGCATTCTGCGCGACAGCACCACCTCCTACCACTTTCGAACCACCATCGCCCCGGATGTGGTAACCGATGAAGACCTCACCTCCATTGCAGCGCTCATCGAGCCGGGCGACACCTGGGTGCGGCAACCGTACCGAGCGCCGGTCCCGGCTTGATCGAAGCTCCAGCGCGCGCTATGGTGTTGAGATGCCAGGCTTGCGAACAGAGCACTCAATCTCGATCCGACTGATCCTCTTGCTGCTGTTTGCCGGCACCGCGTTGCATCTTGCCGCCGAGCCCCCCGCACCGCAGCCCATTACCATCCCGCTTCGCTATTTTGGTGACATCAGCTGCGATCATTGCGACACCTTTGAGTCGGCGGTGGTGCCGGATCTCGAGGAGCGTTTTGCGATCGACCTTGACGTCGAGGCCGCGGACATCATGCGGGCCGATGTGCGCCGCGCGCTCGCTGACGAGCTCGCCGAGATGGGCTACCGCTTCACGATCTTTCCTGTTCTGATCATTGGCAACAACGTCTACCAGGGGCACTCCGCCATCGAGCGCAACCTTGCACCGGAGATCGCGGCCGTGGTGGAGACCGGCGAATTTCGCGGCAGGATTGCCGAGGAAGGCACTTCGCGCGCGGGGGCGACCGACGCGCAAGCAACGGACGCGCCGGACGTGGCAGGCGCCTCGACCACACCCTTCTCCGACGAGCTTGTACTGCACTACTTCTGGGCTATCGGATGCCCTGTCTGCGATCGCGCCGTGCCGGTACTCGACGAACTGCAGACCCGGTTCCCTGAACTCACCATCCGTCGGTATGAACTCTCGGAGAACCGCGAGTACCTGCCGGTCTTCCGTTCCATGGCTGCCGAGCGCGGTGTGGCGGCGAGCGGTGTACCGGCCTTCTTCATTGGTGACACGGCGTGGATCGGGCTTCGCCCCGATACCCCGCAGCAGCTCGCAGAGGCCGTTGAGCGCGGCCGCGCCGGGCTGACGGGATCAGGTTCTGAAGGCGGTGGGGCTGCTCACACCGCATCCATCGAGCTGCCGCTCTTTGGAACCATTACGCTCGCCAATGCGCCCGCGGTGGCCGTGACCGGGGCGATTGCCCTGGTAGACGGGTTTAACCCTTGTTCGCTCTGGGTGCTCACCTTCCTCATTGGGCTCATGGTTCGCACCGGTTCCCGACGGCGGACCCTCGCGGTGGGGGCGGTGTTCCTGGTTGTCACCGCGGCGGTCTACGGATTGTTCATCCTGGGGCTGTTCCAGGTCTTTGCCGCAGCCACCGGGATTCTGGCGGTACGGATTGTGGTGGCAGTGATGGCGGTCTCGATGGGCCTCATCAATATGAAGGACTACTTCGCATTCAAGGTGGGTTTCTCGCTGACAATCCCTGAGCGATTCCAGACGCTCATCGCGCGGCACGGGCGCACCGTCTTTGAGAAGAGCGGCTCGCCGTTACTGCTGGTGGGCGCAACGGCACTCTTTGCGCTGGGGATCAGCGTGGTGGAGCTGCCCTGCACCGCGGGGTTCCCGGTGATCTGGTCACAGTATATGGCGGCCACCGGATTGACCGGCTCATCGTTCTGGGCGCTCTTTACGCTCTACCTCGCGATCTACCTTGCCGACGAGCTCATCATTGTGGTCGGTGCCGTCATACTGATGAAACGCGTCCAGATCCGCGAAGCGCACGGGCGGGTCCTGAAGCTCATCGGCGGCTCGGTGATGGTAGCGCTTGGCCTTGCCTACCTGTTCGCGCCGGAGGTAACCCAGAGCATGACCGGCGTTGCCCTGGTGTTTGCCTCAGCCATCGGCATGGCCGCGCTCATTCTGTTGGCCAGCCGGCTTCATACTGCGCTCAGCGAAGCGAGATCGTAATCGCTTCCTTGGTCTCCACCGCAATCCCGTCGGCGCCCTGTACCAGGCGTTGTACCTCGGCCAGGCTTCCCACCTGATTCCCGAGCACGGCGGCCGAGAGTTCCGGGCTCTGGAGAATCCTGTTGAAGTCGATATCCATCAGCGTCACGGTGTTGCCTGAGCGGTGATCCGCATTGGTCGAGACGATTGAGCCAATCACCTCGATCCGCACGGCGATGCGCATGTCCTGGTAGAACTGAGAGGCCGCCGCGAGCTCGTCGGGCGAGGGGGCTTCGTCGTTGTTGGCTACCGACTCATCGCCACCGGGCAGGCGAACTTCCAGAACCGAAGGATTGCCCCGGCGAAAGCTGAAGGTGAGAAACTCTTCGGCCTCTTCACCTTCCATGGGGACGTTTTCGCTGGGATTCTGGTTCACGCGCAGGGTGTTGATATCGGTAAATGCGTAACGCGCCACGTAGCCTTCGCCCCAGCCGGTCTCCACCGACTCAGCGTCCAGATATCGGACGCCCGGACCCATGCGCTCGGCGCGCTTGCGCAGATCAGCCTCGTCGAGCAGACTGAAGCTCTCTTCGCCGCCCATGGCGGCAAAACCCGCAAGCATTTCCACCACGCCGGCAGCCATGGTGAACCGCTCGATCACTTCGCCGGATCCGTCGGGTCGGACGCGTACCACCGTCTCCGACTGCAGGCACCCGCTCAGCATCAACGTAAGGCCGACAGCCAGTGCGGCGACGACAAACTTTGTTTGATTATTCCGTTTCATAGGGAAGATTATACCCTTCCCTCCGAAGTTTCACCACTCTTTGGGGCACATATCCGCATCGCCCAGACCAGCAGAAACGCCAGTACCAGCCGCGGTACGATAAGAACCAGGGGAGCAACTCCCAGCGCAACAAACAGGAGGGTGTCTTCCAGCAGACTGTGGGAGACGGCGAGGTGGTGATTGAGCAGGTCCGCCTCGCGCCGACTGACCGCACCAGCCGTGCGCTCTTCAATGATAACCGCGGCCCCGTAGGTGAGCCCCAGGGTGTTGGCAACGATCCAAAGAAACGCCGTCGCCCGCGGCAGACCAAAGAGTGCAACCACCGGGCCAAATCCGCGCGCCAGCGCACGAAGCACGCCCCAGTACTCCAACAGGCGCTGCCCAACCATCAGGAGGATCACTACCACGATCACCCGCACGACCGTGGCTCCCGTAGCGACAATCCAGGCGAAAAGCTCGCGCTGAATCACACTCCACGGCGGCAGACCGATTTCGAGTACGAAGGGGCGCCCCGAACCCAGAGTGGTGTCGAGACCCAGAATCCGCGCCATGACCACGGCAACGGCAAACGCGCCAAGTACCCGCACCAGCACAATGCGCACCGGATGCGAGCCAACACGCGTCTGTATGGCGGTTTCCACGAAGAGGTTATGACAGATCAGCACCATCAGCGCCATCACCGCGAGCTGGGACCCGGAGAGCCCGACCGTGGTCATGACCCCAATGGCGGGATAAATGGTGATCAGGGCGCTGGTTGCCAGCACGAGGGCCGCCTCCCCCGGCAAACCCGCCAGACCCATCACCGGGTCGAGCAGAGCCGAGAGCGGGTCGAGCAAGCCGACCAGACTCAACACCAGCACCACGAAGCCGGTGGGGACCATGATCGCAATGAGCCAGGCCGCGGTCCGGAGGCCCACCACCACCCCGTCGCGCACCGCGTGGCTCCAGTGCAGGTGACGGCTTGGCCGGGGAAGCGCCGATGAGAGATCCGGTGACGATGCGTTGTGCTTCATGGGTTGAAGCTTACTCTACCCCGTGCCAACCGCCCGTCGCAAGGGGACCGCCCGCGGCTTCGCGGGCGCTATAGGCTATGCCGGGTCGTTCAGCGCGACCTTCGACTGCAGTGCACGCCGCGCGACCACCGTAACGCGAACGGTTGCCACGATGGTTGCGATGAGCCCCACCACGTAGAGCGCCCACTCCATGGGAGAAGTGACGCCCCCGTCGGTGCCAAGCTCCGCGACGCGTCGCGCCAGCGATCCAAGATAGACGTACATGACGGTGCCCGGCATCATGGCAATCCACGAGGCGAGCACATAGGGGCCGGTCTTTACTTTGGTCAGTCCGTAGACGTAGTTGGAAAGACTGAAGGGAATAAGCGGGGAAAGCCGCAACAGAAAGACGATCCGCCATCCTTCGCGCCCCACCGCTTCATCCACCGCAGAGAGCCGGGGACTTGCAGCCACCTTGCGTGCCACCCAATCGCGCAGCAGAAACCGCCCCAGAAGAAACGCCACCGTTGCTCCCAGGGTTGAGCCGATAGAGGTGTAAATGCTTCCGCGCACCACGCCGAATACGGCACCGGCTCCAAGCGTCAAGATCGACCCCGGAATCACCAACACGCAGGTTGCCACGTAGATGGCAACATAGACCACAGGCCCCCAGACTCCGAGCCCGTCTACCCAGAGCAGGGCATCCCGGAGATAGCGGGGAGCATCCAGGAACCAGCCCGCGGCAACGAGACCCACCACGGCTGCAATGATCAGCGTGATCCGCCCGCGGGATCGACCATGGGGCGTGCTCATCGTCCACCTCCTGAGGGGCCGGTTCCACGGTATCGAAAGAGCGTCCGCAGAATGCGCCTGACGCGCGGATTGAACAGCTTTGGCGCGAGCTCGGCGGACACCGCCCTGCCGTACAGTTCGAGCATCGTGGGATAGGGTACCATGGCTCCACGGAGGGCCGTAAACTTCCATCGGTGCGTTACCGCGTGGAGGGCGGGACCGAGGAGCTCACCCGCGCCCGGTGCCGCAATCTGCACCCCAATTACGCGATCCTTCCGGTCGAGCACAAACTTCGCAAGCCCGTCGGTTGCCTCTTCGGCGTGGGCGCGGTCCACCCCGGAGAGCGGCTGGTGGATCACCCGATGCGGGACCCCCTCGCGCTCGGCGGCATCCTGCGACAGCCCGACGCTTGCAAGCTCCGGGTCCGTGTAGCTCACCCACGGAACAGCCCGATAGTTCATGCGGCCACCCGCATGAAGGGCAACCCGACGAACGATCACGCCCGCCTCGGCGCCCGCCACATGGGTGAACGGCAGAATCCCGTTGACGTCCCCGATGGCGTAGATATGAGGCACCGCGGTGCGCAGCCTGTCATCCACGGGGATCACCCCGCCCCGACCGGCCTCAAGACCGGCAGCCGACAGGTTCAAACCGTCGCTGTTGGCGGTTCGACCCGCGGCCACCAGAACGCGCTCGACGTCGAGGGTGGTGTTTCCGCTCGATGCGTCACTTGATCCCACGGGTGACGCGGCATCGGTCACGAGGTGCAGGCGGGCGCTATGTGGAAGCCGCTCCACGCGCTCAACGCGCGCGCCGGTCCAGACGGTGACGCCCTCGGCAACAAGCCGGGCGTGTACAATCGCAGCGAGGTCGGCGTCATCGCGCGGTAGAATGCGCGGCGCCATCTCGATCAAGGTGACGTTGCTGCCCAGCCGATGAAACGCCTGACCAAGCTCTACACCGATTGGCCCCGCCCCCATCACGGCGATCGAACGCGGAATCTGCGGAAGCGAGAATACGTCGCGATTGGTGAGATAGTTACCTTCGTCGAGCCCCGGGACAGGCGGGATCGCGGCCCGGCTCCCGGTTGCGATCACAACCCTTCGAGCCGACAGCCGCCGGTCGTTTACCACCACTTCGTTGGAAGAGGTGAACTCGGCGGAGCCAGGAAACACCTCCGCGCCAAGCCCCTCAAACCGCTCCACCGAATCGTGGTGGGCAATCGCATCGATCACCTCGGCGATGCGGCGATTGACTGCAGCCATATCGACGTCGGCAGCTGCATCGGGCGCGGAGGCGGAGACGCGCCCGAGGGCACGGCTGAACCGGGCGGCTGATCGGGCGGCAGCACACTGATCGGCAATATGCAGAAGCGCCTTGCTGGGTACGCAGCCGAAATGGAGACAATCCCCGCCCATGTGCTCGCGCTCAATCAGAGCGACCTTCATCCCCAACTGGGCGCAGCCCGAGGCAACCGAGAGGCCTCCGGCCCCGCCACCAATTACGATGATGTCATGGGTCGTCACACTGGCCTCCCTGGATTCGGCCGGCTCTGAACACGGCTGCGATCTCTGGACTTAATTGTAAATACAACTACAAGACGAAATATCGCACCGAGCAGGCGCGAATGTCAAGCCGCATTTACATTTCTGATTGCACAGGCGATCCGACCCCGCGAGCGTGCTGCGCTTGCGTCACACGCCCACCCAGGACTTTCGGTCCGAATCAGTCGTTCAGAAACTGCAGGAGGGCGAGCAGCTGATTCCAGCGCTCGACACCGATGCGCTCCATGATGCGTCGGTGGGCGATCGACCACGCCTCAAGCCCAGCCTGAACCGCCTCAACCCCCGCGGGAGTCAGGCAGTATTCACGGGTACGGCGGTCCGCGCCACACCGGCTGTTCACCAATTTCTTTTTCACCAGTGTTTCGATGATACGGGAGACGGTGCTCGGATCGGACCCGAGATGCGTTGCGAGGTCTGAACAGCCGGGTTTATCCAGCACCTGAATATGAACCAGAACAGAGAACTGAATCGTGGTTATCACCGCATCTTTGAAACAGTCTTCAAACACGCGGGCAACCGACTTATATGCCTTGCCGAGATTGGACGCGGGACAGACCTGAGGAACAATCCCCAGCTGCGCGAAGAGCGCCTCCGGGGGAAGCGCTTCAATGGTTTCTTGTGTTGTCACAATCCAAAAATACCGCAATCGCGGCACGGAATCAATAATACGGGAGCGTATTACACAAACCGATCAAGCCTGCCGATCAGCCACCCACGATGGCCAAGAGCACCCCCGCCGCCACGGCAGAGCCGATCACGCCGGCGACGTTTGGTCCCATCGCGTGCATCAGGAGGTGGTTCTTGGGGTTGGCGTCCAAACCAACCCGATTTGCGACCCGCGCGGCCATGGGAACGGCCGAGACGCCGGCTGCCCCAATGAGGGGGTTGATGGGCTCGCGGGTAACGGCGTTCATCACCTTGGCGAGCAGCACTCCCGTGGCAGTACCAATGGCAAACGCAGCCAGTCCCAACAGTACGATGCCAAGGGTCTCGATGCGCAGAAAGAGATCTCCTGCGAGCTTCGAGCCGACCGAGAGTCCCAGGAAGATCGTAACAATATTGATGAGCTCGTTCTGCGCGGTCTTGGCCAGACGGTCGGTTACCCCGCTTTCGCGAATCAGATTGCCAAACATCAGTGCACCGATGAGGGGTGCTGCAGTCGGCAGAAACAGGATGCAGAGAACCACAACCGCAAGCGGGAAGATGACCTTCTCCGTCTTGCTCACCGGGCGAAGCTGTTTCATCACGATAGAACGCTCTGCGTGGTTGGTCAGCAGCTTCATGATGGGAGGTTGAATGATCGGTACCAGCGCCATGTACGAATAGGCAGCCACGGCGATTGCTCCGAGCAGGTGGGGTGAAAGCTGTCCCGCCAGGAAGATTGCCGTTGGTCCATCGGCGCCTCCGATGATGCCAATCGCCGCCGCGTCCGCGAGCGAGAAATCAAAGCCGGCGTAGGTGCTGAGTACCATCGCGCCAAGCACGGTGGCAAAGATGCCAAACTGCGCAGCGGCGCCGAGCAGCGCGGTCTTGGGATTGGCCAACAGCGGACCAAAATCCGTCAACGCGCCAACCCCGATAAAGATCAGGAGCGGGAACAGTCCTGTCTCGATACCAAAGGAGTAAATGAGGCCGAGGAACCCTTCGGCAGCGTAGATCACGTGCTGAACCGCCTCACCGGTCTCGGGATTGATGGCCTGAACCGTCAGCGCCGTCACCTCGGCGATGCCCGCGATTGGAACGTTGGCCAGCAGGCCACCGAAACCGATCGGAACCAGCAACAGCGGCTCAAACTGCTTTGCGATGCCGAGGTAGATCAGAACCAGCGACATCACAATCATGATGAGCTGGGGTGCGGTGAAATTAACGATACCGGTGGTCAACCAGACATCGCGTAAGGCACCAAGAATATCCATGGTCATTCCACTCCTTGCGTCTGCTCGTTGAACCCGGATCAGCTGCCGACGGTTGCCAGCTTCTGGTCGGCATCGACCTGTTCACCGGCCGCGACAAAGATGTCTGCAATAACGCCATCCGCAGGGCTGTGCACGGCGGTCTCCATCTTCATTGACTCAAGCACCATGACCGTATCACCGCTCTTCACCCGATCGCCCTTTTTGGCAACCAGACGCAGTACCGTGCCCGGCAGTGGGGCTTTGACTTCCACGGTTGTTCCCGTGGCCGCCCCGCCCGAAGGAGCAGATCCTGAAGAGGCTGCACCGGAGCTTGCACCCGAAGGAGCTCCACCCGCAGCGCCCAGATCCTTGACCTCAAGTTTGACGTCATGGCCGTCCACGGAGGCTTGCGGACCATCAATGCGGACGGTAAAGGTGTTGCCGTTGACGGTGACCTCGTACGCCTGCGGTCCCGGCGCCGCTTTTTTGGGCTTCTTCTTCCGGATCATCTCTTTGGCCTCACCCTTCAGGAAGGCCACACCCTTCTCTTTACAGGTGGCGGCGATGAAGATGTTCTCTTCGGTTGCGGCGATCCCCTCGTCCTCAAGAACCGCGATGGCGGGCTTGCGCCCCTTCTTGGGATCGCGGTCGTCAATCTCCAGCGGGCTCTCGGTAGTGGGCTCAAGGCCGAGCTGTTCGCGGGCAAGCTCAACAATCTCAGGGTCCGGTTTGACCGGGGTCTTGCCGAAGTAGCCAAGGACCATCTTGCCGTATCCTTCGGCGATCTTCTTCCACGGGCCGGCCATCACGTTGTTGAACGCCTGCTGAAAATAGAACTGGCTCACCGGGGTGACCGAAGTAGCAAATCCGCCACGGGCAACAACCTCTTCCATCGCAGCCGCAACTTCGGCGTACCGGTCCAGGATCTTGTTGTCACGCATCATCTGCGTGTTGGCGGTGAGTGCGCCGCCGGGCATCGGCGAGAACGGAATCAACGGCTCAACGGCAGTTGCCTCGGGCGGCACATAATATTCTGACATGCACTCTTTGAAGATTTCCTCGGTCTCGCGAACCTTCATGATGTCGAGGCCCAGATCGTACTCGGTGTCCCGCAGCGCGTGCCAGAGCGAAATCACGTCGGGCTGCGAGGTGCCGCCGGATACCGGCGAAAGCGAACAGTCTACCTGGTTAGCCCCAGCCTCAATGGCCGCGAGGTAGCAGGCGATGCTGGTGCCGCCGGTCTCATGGGTGTGAAACACGATGCGTGCGTCGTCTCCCAGGAGGGAGCGCGCACCGGTTATGGTCTTGTGGACGGTGCGCGGGACCGCGGTCCCCGAGGCATCCTTGAACACAACCGAGTCGAAGGGAATGTCTGCGTCCATAATCTGGCGCAAGGTGTCGATGTAAAACTCGGGCGTATGCGCGCCTGAGAGACCCGGGGGCAGCGCCATGAGCGTAACGGCAACCTCGTGCTTGAGGCCGGCGTCGTGAATGCACTGGCCGCTGTAAATCAGGTTATTTACGTCGTTCAGCGCGTCAAAGTTACGAATGGTGGTGATGCCGTGCTTTTTGAAGAGCTCGGCGTGCATCTTGATGATGTCGCGTGGCTGCGAATCCAGGCCCACCACGTTGACACCACGAGCGAGGGTCTGGAGATTGGCATCCGGACCGGCTGCCTCGCGTACCGCGTCCATCATCGCGAACGCATCTTCGTTGCAGTAAAAATAGAGCGACTGGAAGCGCGCGCCACCGCCGGCTTCGAGGTGGGTCATTCCTGACGCTACCGCAGCCTCAACCGCGGGGAGGAAATCCTTCGTAGCAACACGGGCGCCAAAGACCGACTGGAACCCGTCTCGAAACGCCGTGACCATCAGATCGATTTTCTTTTTCACCGTCTCTACTCCGTATCCGATTCAGAATCGTGTTGCGCCTTCGCGCGGGCGTATGCCACCGCCACCGCCACTGCGAGGTCCATCGATGAACCACCGGCAGCTGCTCCCTCCGCGGCCGGAGCAATCCGGCGCACCAGAAAAGAGAGGGTGGACATGGTCACCACCAGCAGGATCAAGAACGCGAACACGACGGTCATTCCGATCACCGTGAGCGTTACCGCTTCTGCAAGCATAATTTTCTCCCGATTGCACGCATCGTATGCGTAATTCCGTGCTTGATGTACCGTGTAGGTGTTCGATCATACCGGGTTTCTCAGTATTGTTCGACCCCCCAAAGGCCGAAATTTCGATTGATCTGCGATTGAAAGGTCGGATAGACTGGACGGAATGGAACGAGCAACGACGAATTGGTCTCCAAACACGCTGTGGGAGGAGATTCGTGGCGGCAGGTTCCGCCGACACACCTCGGGCGTCTGCTCCGGGTACGCCCAGGCCAATCTCGTGATACTGCCGAAACTCGAGGCGCTCGATTTTCTGATCTTCTGCCAGCGAAACCCCCGTCCCTGCCCGCTGCTCGACGTGCTCGAGCCCGGAGAAACCACCCCGCCGTCCTCTCCCGGTGCCGATATCAGAACCGACCTCCCTGGATACCGCCTGTTCCTGGACGGAGAGCTCGCCGATGAACGCGATCAGATCACCGATCTCTGGCAGAACGACTGGGTGAGCTTTCTGCTCGGCTGTTCCTTCACCTTCGAATGGGCCCTTATCGGAGCCGGAATCCCGCTGCGTCACGTGCAGGAGGGGAAGAACGTGGCGATGTACAACACCGGCATCGCCTGCCGGCCGGCGGGGATGTTTGCCGGGAACATGGTTGTCAGTATGCGCCCGATTCTCGCATCCCTGATCCCGCAGGTGGTGCAGATCTGCTCGCGATTTCCGTCGGTGCACGGGGCGCCAATTCACGTGGGAGAGCCCGCGGCGTTGGGCATCGCCGACCTCGCTGCGCCCGACTACGGCGAGGCGGTTGCAATTGAATGCGGTGAGCTGCCGGTGTTCTGGGCGTGCGGGGTCACGCCGCAGCTGGTTGCCCGGCACTCTCGGCCTCCCGTTATGGTTACCCACGCGCCGGGGTGCATGTTTGTCACAGAAATTCCAAACCAGACGCTCGCCCGGTAAGCCGCGAGCGTGATACCGGCCGTGATATCAGCCACGAGGGAGTCAATCCGATGAGCGCCGATCAGACGAATCCCAACACCCGGACAACCGTCGACCTCAACGCCGATATCGGAGAGGGCTTTGGCCGCTATCGCATCGAGGGCGATGAGGCCCTCCTTCGCTTGATCTCGTCAGCCAACATCGCCTGTGGCTTTCACGCCGGCGACGCCAACACCATGGCCGAGACCGTGACGCGGTGTCGCGATGCCGGTGTCGCGATTGGGGCGCACCCGGGGTTTCCCGATCTGCTCGGTTTCGGGAGACGCCGAATGGAGGTTGAGCCTGCCGAAGTGGCAAACATGCTCATCTACCAGATGGGCGCGCTCGACGGCTTTGCCCGTGTTGCGGGCGTTCGTCTGCATCATGTAAAACTGCACGGGGCGCTCTACAACATGGCGGCGGTCGACCCGGAACTCGCGGACGCGGTGGCGCAGGCGGTGTTCGCCTACGACCCTCTGCTTCTGCTCGTGGCGCCCGGCGGCTCCTGCATGGATGCGGCCGCACGGCGCGTCGGCCTGAGGCTGGTCCGTGAAGTCTTTGCCGACCGCGCCTATCGACCCGACGGCACCCTGGTCGACCGCAGCAGACCGGGCGCAGTGCTGACCGACCCGGATTCCGCCGCTACCCGGATCGCGCGGCTGATTCGTGACGGTTGCGTTGCCGCAGAAGACGGAACCCTGCTCGACATCGAGGCGGACTCAATCTGCGTGCACGGCGACAACGAGGCCGCACTGGCCATGGTGGCCGCCATCCGCCGCGAACTCGCCGCCGCCGATATCGAGGTTCGGGCGTGCGATTCCGGGGCAGTCTGACTCGTGCTGCGCATACACCCCGCGGGAGACCGCTGCATCACCGTGACCGTCGGACGGCGTATTCATCCGCGAATCCACCATCGTGTCCAGCGTCTGCTGGCCGGCCTCGACCAGGATCCGCTGGACGGCGTCATTGAGCTGGTGCCAAGCTACTGCGCGATTGCGGTGCACTACGATCCGCTGTGCGTCACTCCGGCCGCGGTCCGCGAGTGGATCCGCCGCTCGGGAAGGGCACCTGCGCGCGGGGGCCGCGACCGGCACGCCGGCCGGGTTGTAGAGATTCCAACCTGCTACGGGGGTGAGTGCGGCCCCGATCTCGGCACCGTTGCAGAGCACGCAAACATGACACCCGACGAGCTGATACGCCTTCATCATGCGGGTGACTACCTGGTGTACATGCTTGGCTTCACCCCCGGCTTTCCCTACCTCGGCGGGCTCAACGGTCGCATCGCCGCGCCCCGCCGCGCCGAGCCACGCACGCGAATCCCGGCGGGATCGGTAGGCATCGCCGGTAATCAGACCGGCGTCTACCCAATCGCAAGCCCCGGGGGCTGGCAGCTGATCGGGCGCACACCGGTTCGGCTCTTTGACCTCGAGAACACCGAACGACCTTTTCTGCTTGAGCCGGGAGACCGGATTCGTTTCGTACCGATCAGCGAAGGTGAATACCGGCGCATAGCTGAATCGAACACCGACATGCCCCCCGCCGCCCGGCCCGACGCCGCCGACGACGGCCCGCGGTCTGCCGCGGCGCGGATTGTCAAGCCAGGGGTGTTCTCGACGATCCAGGACGTGGGGCGACATGGCCACCAGCGCTACGGAATGCCGGTTGCCGGGGCGATGGATCAGTTTGCCCTGCGGGCGGGGAATCTGCTCGTGGGCAATCCGGAAGACAGCGCCGCGATCGAGTTTACCTTCGCGGGCCTGGAGGTGGAGTTTGGGGCAGGATCGATCATCGCGGTCTGCGGGGCGCGGTGCGCGCTTGAGCTGATCGACCGCACCGGACGGTCGAGTGCGATCCGGGACTGGAGCGCGATTCCGGTACCCGCAGGAGCGCGGATCGTTGTGCGGTCCACAACGGACGGGTGCCGGGGATACCTGTGCGTGTCGGGGGGCTGGCAGGTTCCCCGCGTTCTCGGCAGTGCGGCGACGTATGTTCGTGCCGGTGTTGGCGGCGTTGGCGGGCGGGCGCTTGCATCCGGCGATATCCTGACCGTGGCAGCTTCGGAGGTTCCGGCGCGAATGGCAACGGTCCCGGAATCGATGCTGCGGGAGATCTACCCGAGTAACATGCCCATACGGGTTGTGTTGGGCCCTCACGCGGGGTGGCTTTCCCCGTCGGAGGTGGGGCGGTTTCTGAACGTGCCGTGGAAGGTTGGCGTCAACTCCGACCGGATGGGGTACCGCCTGGAAGGCCCGGCACTGCGGCGTCGTTGGACTCATCGGCGGGAGCTGGTTTCGGAAGGCGTTGAAGAGGGAACGGTTCAGGTCCCGTCAAGCGGCCTTCCGGTGGTGATGCTGGCCGACCGGCAGACAACCGGAGGCTACCCCAAAATTGCGCACGTGATCGGTGCGGATCTCCCGCGCCTCGCGCAGGCGCCGCCGGGTTCGCAGATCAGGTTCGAATCGGTTGGAATAGCGGAAGCGCATGCCCTGCTGCAACGATCGCGGGACCATCTTGACTTTGTGTCACGCATGACACAGGAGCCCGATACCGAGTTCCTGGAAGTGAGCACGGGTCGTGAAGTGTATCGAATCGCAGCTCGACCGGTCTGAGGCCGTCAGAACTGGTCGAGCCAGTCGTCTTCGGAGCCGCCGACGCCAAAAAAATTGATGCTGCTGATGGTCTGTGAAACCGTGGGGGGCAGATCCGCAATCTCGATCGCGTGCCCTGGGCAACCGAAGCGAGCGCAAACGTAGACCCGGCTCTTTCCGTCGGGCAAGGTCAGCACGATGGATCGCGTACAATCGCAGCCGTCGACGTCACACGCACGGTTCACCATGAGCGACGCGCGGGTCTCGGGAACAAACGCGTCGACCTCGGCGGCGGCACCGGCGAGGTCGGGAACAAAGCTGTACAGCTTGGCGTGGCCGCCCCAGAACGCATCGACAAAGATCAGTCCTTCCTGGCCGTTGATCCGCACCCCAAGCCGGATCGATGGTTCGCCATGAATATGGACCGCATCCGACATGAGGTTCTCTCCACCGGGGCCGAGTACCTGCTCGACCACCATGAACTCCTTGCCGTGCCGCTTGACGATCTTGATACCGTCGGGCAACCGCTGGAGAAACTCAACCGGTATCTCGCGATGTTGCAGTTCCACGCTGCGCTCCTTGGGAAGGGATGAAGGTCTGGTATGAACCCATTATAGCGCGCTCCCGGATGGCTCAGCAAGGAGGCTCGTGAGCTCGGCAACGAGACGAGCGTGAGCGGCACGGGGCACCCGGGCGTGAGGACGCAGTCCCGCCGGTTGTTGCTCCCCTCGCGCGAGCGCGAAGAGCGACGCCTTCACGATGACGGTGTCCGGTGGCAGGTTGAGCTCGCGGGCGTGGCGATCGCGCAGTTGGTAGATCTGCTCGAAGCGCGTGCGAACCGTGCGAGGCATGCGCTTCACCTCGTTGGATCGCAGCAGCCGTGGCGCGCGATTCACATCGATTTCGCGCTCCTGAACCTGCCGGTTGCGCGCGTTGTACTCCGCGGTCAACCCGCGTCGCTCCAGCTCTTCAAACAGCACATCTCGAAGCTGGAAGAGGTGCAGCACATCGGAGAGCGCGTACTCAATTGCATCCGGCTCGATGGGCCGACGGGTCCAGTTGTAACGCTGAAACTTTTTCTTTTTCTCCACGCTGATGCCGAGCGCCGCCTCGAGCACGCTGCCAAGGTCGCGCTTCTCAAACTCCAGCAGATCGACCGCAGGCTTCAGATCAACAATGGACACAATGCGCGAACCGTACCCCTTCAGCAGCAGCGACTGGTCACTCATCGCATCGTACATGATCTTCTCAATGCGGGGATGCTCGAACAGCTGTTGCAGCTCCTCGTTACTCAAAGGGAAGGGATCGACGATGGCGGCCCGGTCGCCGTCAAAAAGCTGTATCAGACAGAGCGTTTCGCCGTACTGGTGCAGGTTGAACTCGCCCTCGATATCGAGGGCAACGGTTGGATAATCATGTGCAAGGGAGGAGAGGTATTCGGAAAACGCACGGGAATCGGAGATCACGAGGTGGTTCATGCGGCATGATACGCGGTGTCGGGCCGATGGGGCAACCGCGATCGGCGCTACAGCGAACGGCGCACGCGGTCGAGGTCACCGTCGTACGCACCGAGCAGGGCGAGCAGCCGCATGCGCGCCTTGCCGCCATCGATCTCCTGCAGCGGAACCGCTCCGGCGGCAATCAGATCGTCGTAGTTTCCGCGACCGGGTTGAGACCAGAGCCCTCCGCGTTCGCAGCGTGAGACAAAGGCAACCAGCACATCGCGCGCTGTTGCCGCTGCGGCTGCATCAACCACCGCGGCCGGGGCGGTGCCCGCGCCAAACGACTCGATCACCACCGCCTTCGCGCCCGCGTTCACTGCAGCGTCAATCAGCGTACCGTCTGCGGCGGCGCAGAGCCGAACGAGGTACACGCCATCACCGAGGCTCCTCGGGCGGATCGCGGCCGGACGATCGTGGCGACCGTAGAGCCGGACCTCGCCCGCCGAGACGCGTCCGAGCACGTCACCAAGTGCGTCGAAGGCGTGCAGCGAAATGGTGTCGCTTTTTCGTACGCGGGCGGCGGGGAAGACCTGACCCGCAAAACAGACAACCACTCCCACGCGTCGCGCCTGCGGACTGATTGCCACGCGAATCGAGTCCCGGATGTTGCCGGGGCCGTCGCCGTCGGGACTCGCTGCGTTGCGCTGGGCCCCGGTGAACACGATGGGGACCTCGCCTTCGTGCCAGAGATCGGTGAGGAAGGCGACCTCTTCCAGGATGTCGGTACCGTGAGTGACTACAACGCCCGCGATACCGGGCTCATCGGCCGCCTCACACGCGGCGCGCGCAACGGTCGCGACGTCCTCGAGCAGCATCAGATGACTGGGCTTGCTGATGACGTCTCGCGTCTGAAACCACGCGAGGGTGTCGATCTCGGCCACCGATTCCAGCAGCTGCTCACCGTTGCGTTGTAGCACGGCCTCGTTGGTGGGAACCGTAGCGATGGTGCCGCCGCAGGCAACCAGGGTCACCCGCGGCAGATTGGACGTCAAAGGATCAGGGCTTGGGGGAGCGCTTGGCGAAGTCATCGGCAACCGCCTCAAACGTAGCCCACTCGACGCCGCTGTGTGTGTTGATGTACTCGATGAGCCGTTCGAGCATGAGCAGGTTCTGCGGCCGACCGGAGACGTCAGGATGAATGGTCAGCAGGTAGACCGCGTAATCCATCTCGCGATAGATCCAGTCAAACTGGTCTTTCCAGAGCGTCTCGATGTCGCGCGGACTCACAAAGCCGTGGCTGTTGGCGTTGGCCTTGATGAAGAGCATCGGGGGAAGGTCGTCGAGGTACCAGCTTGCCGGCAGTTCGATCAGATTGGTGACCTTGTCTCCGCGGACGAAGGGCTTCATCCAGGTCTCGGCCGGTTTCGAGTAGTCAATCTTGGTGTAGGAGTCGCCCACCCGCACGTAGTAGGGAGTGTGGTCGTCGTGCATGAGGCTGTTGTCGTACTTGATGCCCGCCTCGATCAGGAGCTCCACCGAGGTCTGCGATACCTCCCACCAGGGGGCCACATACCCAACCGGCTTCCGGCCGGAGAACTTCTCGATCAGACCAATGCACTTGTGCAGAATTGCGTGCTCCTGCTCGCGCGAAAGCGCCAGCGGGTTCTCGTGGGTGTAGCCGTGCAGACCGATCTCGTGGCCCGCCGCAACCGCCAACTCGGTTTCCTTGGGGAAACTCTCGATGGTATGGCCGGGAATAAAAAAGGTGGTCTTCATGTCAAAGCGGCGGAACAGCTCGACCAGTCGGGGCATACCCACCTCTCCGCCGAAGACGCCGCGAGAGATGTCCATCGGGGAGTCTTCCCCGCCGTAGGACCCAAGCCAGCCGGCAACCGCGTCGCAGTGGACCCCTGCCGCACACATGATCTTCTTTGCCATCTCTTCCTCCTTGCTCACATACCCAGGTAGGCCCGACGCACCTCGTCGGACGCACCAAGCTCTTCGGCGCTGCCTGCCAGCGCGACCCAACCGTTCTCCAGCACGTAGCCGCGATCAACAAACTTCAGCGTCTGTTTCACGTTCTGCTCGACAATGAGTACCGTGACCCCCTCCGAGCGGATGCGCGCCACGCGGTCCATCACTTCCTGCACCAGAACCGGCGCGAGGCCGAGCGATGGTTCATCGAGCATCAACAGGCGGGGCATGGCCATGAGCCCACGCCCCAGAGCGAGCATCTGTTGCTCGCCCCCGGAGAGCGAGCCAGCCATCTGAGCACGCCGTTCGGGAAGGCGGGGAAACATCGCGTACACCCGATCGAGCGACGACTTCAGTTTGGCCCGCGCCCGTTTGGTGAAGGCTCCCAGCATCAGATTATCCTCGACGCTCAAAAAAGGAAAGACCAGCCGCCCTTCGGGCACCTGCACCAGGCCCCGTTCCACCCGCTCGTGTGCGGGTACTCCGTTGATTGGCTCACCGTCAAAGACGATGGTACCTTCGCGCGCCGGCACCAGACCGGAAATTGCCCGCAGCAGCGTTGTCTTGCCCGCAGCGTTGGCGCCAAGGACAGTGACGGCTTCACCGTCGGCAACGGAAACCGAGACCTCGTGCAGCGCGATCATGTCTCCGTAGGAGACACCGAGCTTGGTGACGTCAAGCAGACTCAATGGGCTCCCCCAGATAGACCGAAATCACCTGTGCGTCGCGGGTAACCACCGCCGGGGGTCCCTCAGTCAGCACGGCTCCCTGATTGAGGACCAGCACCTTCTCCGCGATCCGCATGATGGCGTTCATATTGTGTTCAATCACCAGAAAGGTGAGTCCTTCGGCGTTGAGCTCCTGCACCAGCGAGAGGGTTTCGTTCACCTCGGTGGGATTGAGCCCCCCCATGATCTCGTCCAGAAGCATGAGCTTGGGGCCGGTCGCCAGAGCGCGAGCGAGTTCGAGCCGCTTGCGCAGCGCGAGCGGCAAACTGTGGGCGACCGTTTTGGTGAAACGACCGAGCCCTAGCCGGTTCAGCGTGGCGTGAGCGGTCTCGCGCGCCTCAGCCAGGCCCTGGCCACGGGTCAGAGCACCCACCATGACGTTGTCCAGAGCGGTAAGCCCGCCGAAGGGTTTCACCACCTGAAAGGTGCGCCCGATGCCCATGCGGTTTCGGTCGGCAGGTCCCAGGTGTGACAGATCCTTCTCCTCGAACACCACCGCGCCGGACGATGGGCGAACCAGTCCGGACACCACATTGAACAGGGTGGTCTTCCCCGCCCCGTTCGGTCCGATCAGCCCGACAATCTGTCCCTTCTCTACGGTGAACGATGCGTGGTCAACGGCGCGAAGACCGACAAAGTCTACGGTTACGGAACGGACTTCAAGCATCGGCCTTCCTCCCCGAATCGAGCAATCGACGAAGACGGCGTCCAATCAGGCGGACCCCGGCGATAGCGCCGTTGGGAGCGGCCAGCACGATGACCATGAGCAGAAATCCGTACACCACGAGGGCCGGGCCACCGCCTACCCGCGCGCGCAGAATCTCGCCCAGGGGAATCACAATGGCCGCCCCCAGGACCGGACCAAAGGTGGTTCCCATTCCACCCACGATGGCCACAAGTGCAATCTGCACGGAGAGCTCGAACTGGGTGGTGCTGTCCGGGTCGATGTACTGAATGAAGGTGGCGTAGACCGCCCCGGCACAGGCGGCAAGCGCGGCCGAAAGCGCGGCGGCAATTACCTTGGAGCGAACAACTCGCACCCCAAGCGAACGCGCGGCGTCTTCATCTTCGCGAAGCGCGACGAGGTAGTAACCCAGACGCGACCGCTCGATGGTTATTGAGACACCGACCGTCAGCACCAGCAGACCGAGGCCGGTGTACCAGTACGCCCAGAGATTGGGGAAGAGCATGTTCTGAGGGCCGCCGCGAAACGGAAGCAACAGCCCGGCCGCACCCCGGGTGAGGTCTCTCCAGTTTACGTTGACAATGTGGACCACGATGCCAAACGCGAGCGTCGCGAGCACAAAGAAGGGACCCTTCAACCGAAAGGTGATGACGCCAAGCAGTGCACCCAGCGCGCCGGCGAGGAGGGCGCCAACAAAGACGCCAATCCAGGGAGTGATACCGAGACGCAGGAAGAGCAGGCTCGAGGTGTAGGCTCCTACGCCGAAGAAGGCGGCGTGGCCCAGCGAGAGCCCGCCGGCAAACCCGGCGGAGATGTTCCACGCGGTTGCCAGGGACGCCCAGATCAGGACCGTGATCCCCAGATCGAGCCAGTAGATGTCTCGAATCACCAGCGGCACGCAGAGCAGGACAACCAGCGCGACGGCGAAGGCGATGCGTTGGCCGGAAGGCGACGTCAAGGAGGCGCTATTGATGTGCATCGCTCAACCTCCGTAAACTTCGGCGCCGCGGCGCCCGAAGAACCCCTGCGGACGCACGATCAGCACCAGCAGGAATACTGCAAAGTAGGCAAGCTCGCCCCAGGCAGTGCCGATGAGAAACCCCGCACCGGCGCGAATGATGCCAACCATGAGCGCTGCGACCACCGCGCCCGGCACCGACCCAAGCCCGCCGAGCACAACGATTACGAACACCGTTACAATGTGCGACTGGCCAACCCGGGGAAAGGTACTGAAGATGGGAGAAACGAGGACTCCCATGGTACCGGCCGCGGCAACGGCCACGGAGTACGTAATCAGATAGACGCGCTTGACGTCGATCCCCATCAGGGCGGCCGCGCGACGATTCTGGGCAACCGCCTGAATCGCCTTGCCGTACATGGTCCGTGTCAGGAAGAACCAGAGCCCAAGGGCAAAGAGCAGGGCGGCGGCAAAGGATATGGTCATTGCCACACTGAGGCGCACGCCGCCAACAACAAAAACCGATCCGCTCGCGAAAGTACTCACGGAGCGGATGTCCGCCTGCCACAGGGTGAGCGCCGCGTTTTGCAGCAGAATCGAGAGGCCAAGCGTTGCAAATACCACGGTGACGTCGGGTTTTCCGATCGATCGCTGAATGACGACACGATCCACCGCAACACCCAACAAAAAAATGGCTGGCGTAATCAAGAAAACGGATACGTAGGGATCAAGACCAAAGACCGCCCAGAGCCAGTAGGCCCCGTACATGCCGAGCATCATGAACTCCGCATGGGCAAAGTTCACCACACGAAGGACTCCAAAAATCAGCGTCAGACCCACCGCCAGGAGCGCGTACAAGCCCCCGATCAAGAGTCCATTCGCGACGATCTGCAGGACTAACTGCATGCCTCTCCCTCACAGAACAAGATGGGGCCGCCGACGTGGCGACCCGCAGAAGGACCATACCGCCCGGATGCTCTGTGACACTCCGGGCGGGGAAGCAGCGTGCTTCCCGGATGTTTTACTGGCCGATGGCCTGCGTGCGCTGCGACCACGGGGGAAGCGGCACGTTGATGAAATCGGCTACTGCGAGATCGCGGGGGTAGGTCACGCGAAGCTGACCACCCTGCCACTGCTGCACAACAGGAATGGCGCGCAGGTTCTGGCCGGAGTTCTCGTGATTGACGCCGGCGAACTCAAACCCAAAACCGGTGATGGAGTCGAGCGCGTCCACGCGAACGTTGGCGGCTGCAGCCATCATATCGGCAATGGAGGTGGAGGCGGCGTTGGGAACAACCTCATTCAGGAAGATCCAGGTGCCCATGAAGCCCCAGTCGGTGTACGGACCCTGGGTCCATCCGCGCTGTGCAACCCTGGTCTGCAGCTCCTTGAGCAGATTCTGCGCCGACGGCGTGAGCGAGTCGACGTTGATCGAACCCGATGTGGAGGGAACCACGTTGAAGATTCCATCCGCGTTGTCACCGAGCGGCCGCGCGAAATCAACCTGCCCGTATCCACCGCCAACACCAACAACCGCCGGCATATCTACCCCAAGCTGCTGCGCCTGACGCCAGAAGAGTACCCCGTCGGGAACCTGAGCGATGTGGATGACTGCGTGTGCGCGTTCCTGCTGGATGCGCAACAGAACCGAGGAGAGATCGCTGGTGGTTGCAGCCGGGTAGCTCTCTCTCACAACGAGGCGGGCCGGGGACGACTGGATGCGTCGGACAGCGGCGTCGGCGATCGAGGTGCCGAACTCATCGTCGGTGAAGACCAGTGCAACCCGCATGTCCGCCTCGGCGACCCCGAGCTCTCTGGCAAGGCCGGTGAGGATGAAGTCGGCCGCGGCCGCCCCGAGTGAACCCGAGGAGATGGTGGTGCGCAGCACGTTCGTTGAGTTGCGGGTGATCCCTTCGGCCCAGGCGGTGGTCTCTACGTAGAGCACGTTGAGCCGCTCGGCGGCAGGCGCGGTTGCAGAAGCAACGGCGGAAGAGAAGGTGCCCATGACCACGTCCACGTTCTGCTGCGTGATCAGCTGGCGGACCCCGGTGGTTCCGGTCGCGGGATCGGGAGCGTCAGCGGTAACCAGCTCGACGGTGATTCCGTACGGGTTGGTCTCGTTAAACAGCTCCACGGCAATCTGCGTTCCCTGCAGCGAGTTGGACCCACCAAACGCCATACCTCCGGTTTGCGGAAAGAGCGCTCCGACGCGCAGCGTCGTAATGGCGGCCCCTTCGGCAGCGGCGGCTGGTTGGGGCTGTTGAGCCTGCCCCCCGGCAAACAGATGCGCACCGGTTACGGCGAACGCCACGATCATGGCGATGCACACTACTCTGCGAATACCTGTGTTCATACAAACCTCCTTACGGTTCGTGTTTGATTCACGGTACGGTAAGCGTTGCGGCGTGTCAAGGTATAAAGATACACAGACGACGGAATCTTATGTAACACCCACCGAAATGGAGGATCTTCCGAACGGTTGCCGCGAATTCGCGCTTTTCGCCGGTTTGTTACCGTCAGTCCAGCGCGATCGCCTGCACAAACCGCTCGCCGTATCGGGCGAGCTTCTCCGTGCCCACGCCGTGAACCTCGGCCATCTCGTCCATGGTGGTGGGACGCCGCTCGGCCATGTCCCGCAGGGTGCGGTCGGTGAAGACGATGTAGGCGGGCACGCCCTGCTCGTCGGCAATCTGCTTTCGAAGCGCGCGAAGCTGCTCGAAGAGGCGCTGGGTCTCGGGAGCGTCGATCACCCGGACGTCGTCACCGTCGATTCGGGAGCGTCGGGCACGCCCGGCTGTCCGACCGCCGGCGGATGCATGAAACTCGGCCATGGCAACCGCGCGCTCGCCGGCGAGCACCTCGCGCGACGCTTCGGTCAGCCGCAGCGTCGGGAACTTCTCGTCGGTCTGCTCGATGAGCCGCTGCGAGATCAGGGAATCGATGACGCGCCGCCAGTGCGGGGTGGGCTTGTCTGCGCCAACACCCCAGGTCTTGATCTGGTGGTGGCCACGGCTCCTTACGCGCTCGCTGTCGGAGCCCACCACAACCTCCACGATGTGCCCGACGCCAAAGCGCTGCCCGGTGCGCGCCATTGCCGACATCACGATCTGCGCGTCGCGGGTGATATCCACGCTGTGCACCTCGCCCGCGCAGACGTCGCAACAGCCGGGATGCCCAGGACTATCGTACTCCTCGCCAAAGTAGTGAAGGAGCTGGGTCCGACGGCAGCCGATCGAACCGGAGTATCGGATCATCTCGGCGAGGGCGCGGGATGAGCGCGCCTGCTGGTCGGGGTCGGTTATCTGGTTGATGAAGTAGCGTGCGGTGGCGATGTCGCCGCCACCGGCGAGCAGCACGCAGTCGGCCGGTTCCCCGTCGCGACCGGCACGCCCGCTCTCCTGATAGTACCCCTCGAGGCTTTTGGGCAGATCGGCGTGCAGCACGTAGCGTACGTTGGACTTGTCGATCCCCATACCAAAGGCGATCGTGGCCACGATTACCTCTGCCTCATCGCGCTGAAAGCGCTCCTGGTTCTCCGCGCGCACCGCGTCTTCGAGCCCGGCGTGGTAGGGCAGCGCCCGGATTCCGTCGGCCTGCAGGGAGGCGGCGGTCTGCTCCACTTTCTTGCGCGTTGCGCGGTAGATGATGCCGGGCACACCTGGTCGCTCGCGCACAAAGGAGAGAATCTGCGCGCCTTCCTTCTTCTTGGGAACCACCGCGTAGCGCAGGTTGGGGCGATCGAAGGAGGCGCGCACCACGTGGGGCTCGCGAAGACGCAACCGTTCCACGATGTCGCGCTGCACTTTGTGCGTCGCCGTTGCAGTAAACGCTGCAATGGGAATGCCGGGATAGGTCGCAGAAAGCTCGCCGAGGCGAAGGTAGTCGGGGCGGAAGTCGTGGCCCCATTCGGAGACGCAGTGCGCTTCGTCGATGGCAAAAAAGGAAGGGGGCCGCTGGGCGAGAAGGCTCGTGAAGGCGGCGTCGGAGAAGCGTTCGGGGGCCACGTAGAGCAGATCGACACCGGTTCCCCGGTCGGCTCCCGGGAGGTCGTTCTCGCCGTCGGCGCCGGCTTGGGTCGCGGAGAGGGCCGAAAGGGTGGCCGCTCGCTGGGCGGGGGCCTGGCTGCTGTTGAGCAGCTCCGCGCGGATACCGTTGGCGCGGGCGGCGTCCACCTGGTCTTTCATCAGGGCGATGAGCGGGCTGATCACCACGCAGTAGCCGGGAAGCACCACGGCGGGCAGCTGGTAGCAGAGCGACTTGCCGCCGCCGGTGGGCATCACCACAAAGACGTCACGGCGCGACAGCACCGCATCGATCACTTCCTGCTGGTTGGGACGGAACTCCCGATACCCGAAGAGCCGAAGCAGCTCCGCGTGCAGGTCAGCGCGCCCCGGATTCACGTCGGTCAGATCTCCAGCAGGTGGTGCCCGTGATAGAGCTGGTCGCGCAGCGCCTTGACGTCCTCGTTCTTGAGATAGTCGTCCAGCGGCATCATGCGGTCGATGATACCCGAAGGAGTAAACTCGATGATGCGGTTGGCTACCGTGTGGACAAACTGATGGTCATGGCTGGTGAACAGCACAGATCCTTTGAAGTCGATGAGGGCGTCGTTGACCGCGGTAATCGATTCGAGGTCAAGGTGGTTGGTTGGTTCGTCAAGGAGCAGCACATTGGGTCGGGTGAGCATCAGCTTGGAGAGCATGCAACGCACCTTCTCGCCCCCGGAAAGGACGCGCACCGGCTTCAGCGACTCGTCGCCCGAAAAGAGCATGCGCCCGAGAAAGCCGCGCACGTAAGTCTCGTCCTCTACCTCGGTGAACTGACGCAGCCACTCGATGATGGAGAGGTCTGAGTCAAAGTAGGTGCTGTTATCCTGGGGAAAGTAGCCGAAGGTGACCGTGGTCCCCCACTCGATTTCGCCCGACTCCGGTTTGGTCTCGCCGGCGAGCATGGAAAAGAGCACGCTCTTCGCCTGATGGTGCGGACCAACAAAGGCGATCTTGTCGCCCGGGTTGACGGTCAAGGTGAGATTGCGCAGGACGTCCTGCTCTTCCACGCTGCGGGTCAGCTCGTCGATGTGGAGCACCTTCTTGCCGAGCTCGCGCTCCGCGTCAAAACTGACGTAGGGGGCCTTGCGGCTGCTCGGGCGGATGTCGTCGATGGTCAGTTTCTCGACGAGCTTCTGCCGGCTGGTTGCCTGTTTGGACTTGGCCGCGTTTGCGGAGAAGCGCTGGATGAAGGCCTTCAGCTCGGCGATCTTGTCTTCGCGGCGCTTCTTGTCGTCGCGCATCTGTTTGCGCATCAGCTGGCTGGCGTGGTACCAGAAATCGTAGTTCCCCACGTAGAGGGTGATCTTTCCAAAGTCGATGTCGGCGATGTGGGTACAGACCCGGTCCAGAAAGTGGCGGTCATGCGACACCACAATCACGGTGTTTTTGAACTGGTAGAGAAACTCTTCCAGCCAGCCCACCGAGTCCAGGTCGAGGTTGTTGGTGGGCTCGTCCAGGAGCACGATGTCGGGATCGCCAAAGAGCGCCTGCGCGAGCAGCACCCGCACCTTCTGCCCACCGTCGAGTTCGCTCATCTGTTTCTCAAGATGCTCATCGCCGATGCCAAGCCCGGCGAGCAGGCGGCTTGCCTCTGACTCGGATTCCCAGCCACCCATCTCGGCAAACTCCGCCTCCAGCTCCGCGGCACGCATGCCGTCTGCTTCGGAGAACTCTTCCTTGGTGTAGATGGCGTCTTTTTCCATCATCACATCATAGAGCTTGCGGTACCCCATGATGACCGTGTGGAGCACCGAGTGTTTGTCAAACTTGTACTGATCCTGTTGGAGCACGGCGAGTCGCTGTCCTTGCGAAACGATGATCTCGCCCGCATCGGGAGAGATCTCGCCCGAGAGGATCTTGAGAAAGGTGGACTTTCCGGCTCCGTTGGCACCAATGATGCCGTAACAGTTGCCGGGAGTAAACTTGATATTGACGTCCTTGAACAGAACGCGGTCCCCATACGCAAGGGTAATGTTTGAAGCGGTGATCATGATTCAGGTCCTTCTCTGGGTCGCAGGTCGATCGGGCGTCAGCAGGCAGAAACGGTGCTGCAGAAACGGCGGCTTTGTCTGTGTGTACTATGAACCAGTGGTGCGTGGCAAGGGGCTCTATGGTATGATGTACCACATACCACTACGACGCACGGGAGACACCAATGCGGTACACACAACTTGAGCTGCAGGGGCAGTACCACGAGATCGGTCCGCAGGTGAAGGGATTCGCTTCAGCGGGCGGGGCAAAGCGGTTTCAGTTTGACCGGTTCTGGGAACAGACCGAACGCATCGCCCGGTCGCGATCCATTGGGCGCGTTCTGGTTGTGCGCCGCGAGGGGTTCTCGGTTTCCGCCTTTGCCGCGGTGCACGAAGTCGCCGATGCGCTTCGCCGACTGGTGGACGCGGGCAAGGAGGTGTGGTACGTCGCCGCAGGGTACAGCGCGGTTGACTGCGTACTCGCAGCCGCGTGCAGCCATCGGATACTGCATTCACTCGGCACGCTCTCGTTTGCCGGCGTCTCGGGAACCTCGCCATTCTTTCAGAAGCTTCTGCGCGACAAACGCATCGGCGTGGAGGTGATTCGTCGCGGTCGATACAAAAGCGCAGCTGATCCCTTCCGTACCAGCAAGCACGACCGGTACAGCCGGGAGCAGTTGCAGGCGCTGGTGGACGGCGCCGTCGAAGAGATGCGACGCGGCCTCGAGGGTGCGTCGGAGTTCTCTCCCACGTTGATCGATGAGATGCTCGCCGGCCGCATCTTCACCGCACCGGAGGCGCTGGAACGGGGGCTGGTCCATCGGCTTGCCACGCCAGGGGACCTGGTGCGGGAATGGAAGAGAGAGAAAGTTCGCGTGGCTTCGGCGCCGAAGGCGAAAGGCCATGTGGGTCGCGGGAAGCGCGTCGCGGTTCTGGTCTTCGAGGGCGCCGTGGTTGACGGCGAGTCGCGCCGCGATCCAATGGTGGGACAGGCGATTGGCGACGTGACCATGGTGAAGGCGATTCGCGCGCTGGCCGCCGACCGGCGCACCCGCGCGGTGGTCTTTCGCATCAACAGCCCGGGCGGTTCGGCAACCGCCAGCGAGAACGTACTGCGCGAGCTGGTGGCGCTGAACGAGAAGAAGCCGGTTGTGGTATCGATGGGGCCCGTGGCCGGAAGCGGTGGGTACTGGATTGCCACCACGGGCCGGCGCCTCTTCGCCCACCCGTCCACCATCACCGGTTCGATCGGCGTCATCATCATGTACTTTGACCTGTCGCGCTTCCTTGCGCACAACGGGATCACTCTCGACCGCGTGGCCCGGGGAGACTCGGCCGACCTCGGCTCGCCGCTTCGGCCCCTGACCAAGGCTGAGCGCGCCAGGGTCGACGATGTGGTCGAACAGCTCTACCGGGAGTTTCTGGGCCGGGTCGCAACGTTTCGCGGCACGACCTCCGAGGAGGTCCACGCACTGGGCGAAGGCCGCGTCTGGCTGGGCCGCGACGCGCAGGAGCGAAACCTGGTTGATGAGCTTGGCGGTCTGACCGACGCGATCAACCACGCACGCGAGCTGATTGGCGCCAGGCGGGCGCGGGTGAGCTTTGGCCCGAAGGTGAAGCAGTCGCTGGTGGCGCAGCTGATCGCGGCGAGGACGCAGGCTTCGGGCGGCGGGGCGCTGACGACAGGGGCACTGCCGGCCGGGGCCAGCGGTGCGGGGCTCGGCACCGTCAGCGCCCCGAGCGCCGGCTCCGTCGAAGCGGCTGCTGCGCTCGTCGCGGCGTGCCGGTCCCTGCACGGGGTGCCGCTGTTTGTGGATCCGCTGCTGGTGACGATGGGTTTGACAGGGCGGTGAAGGTCGCGGCGTAGTTGGGGCTCACGGGGATGGCCACGGCCGGAAGCTGTGTGCATACGGGAAGTGTCTACTTGAACAAGACATTTCGCGAAGGGAGGTGCGGACGTTTTCTTGGACCGGTTTCGCCAGTCGCTGCTGCGGCTCCGAGTCCGGAGCGGTCCATTCTCAATCTCCCGGCAGGTCGTCGATTGTCCAGATCCGCACCACCTCGTAGGCGGGCTCTTCGTAGGGATGGGCGGCGATGAGGGCGTCGAGCACGGTGCGCACCGACTCGTCGGTGCAGATGGTCTCCACGCGCAGTTCGGGCACCGTCTCCACCGCGCCCACTGAGCCGATGAAGGGATCGGCGCCGGCGAGCGGGCGGAACTGCCCGGTACCGGCGGTCTGCCACGAGCAGCAGTCGTAGTTGCGGTAGCGCCCCGCTCCGGCGGCAAAGACCGCCCGCTTGACGGCCTCGGCGTGCTCGGCGGGAACGAAGAAGATGAGCTTATGCATGGGGGTTATTCTCCTTTCAATGCCCGCAGAAACCGCAGGTCATCCTCGTCAGCAGCGCTTCGATCGGATCGCGCTTCCTTCAAACGGATCAGGTCATCCACCGACGCGACGAGAAAAGACAGATCGGGGAGTTCGATACGCCGTGCGTTCTTTCGCAGATGCATCGCGGGAATCGTCAGTTCAAACAGAAAGTCTACCTGGCTTGCGACGTCAATGTGGTCGAGGGGAACTTCGGACGCGACCTCCCCGGCAACCATAACAAAACTTGCGGAACCTGGGCTCTCTCGCTCAATCCACGCGCGGGCCGCCGCGGCACTTGAGCAGACCGCGGCGTGGGTTTCGGTTACGGACGTGACCAAGCAGTACCCCAACCGATACATGACGTCCACAACGTGGTCCACATCAAGGGCTCGAATTGCGAGGTCGATGTCGTGGGTGACTCGCGGGCTGTTATAGAGGCGAAGCGCCGTGCCGCCGATAACGACGAACTCAACCCCCTCCGCGACCAGGTTCGTCAGCAGCTCTTTGTGCGTCATCTCGCCGACTCCTTCGGAACGCGGCTCTCAGTCGAATACGTCCGTACTCAGGGTTGAGCTCGAGAAGGCTTCGCGACTCACGCTCCGCGATGTCGAGTATCGTCTCGCGGCTTTGTCGCGCAAGTATCGCAGATCGGACCTTTCCCGAAAGGTGCGGATCGTGTTGGTGTGCATCGTTGTCCACGCCGACTCCTTCCCAGTCAGTATACCGCGTGCGCGGTTGGTGGTGGAGCCCCGCTTTCACCACGATACGATGACCCGGCTGCTGTTGGTCGAACGTCTCGATCAACACGGAGCGCCTGGTTTCCGCCGCTGGTACCATGACCTGATCGGGAGCTGTGTCTGTACCGCCGGAAGGAAAATATCGATCCTTCCCCCATGTTGTCGTACCAATACTTGTGGGAGCATGAGCGAGCTCATGAGCGAGCTATGGAACGGGTTATCAACGAAGGCGCCGCACGTCACGCGGCGCCGTATGGATCGGAACGAAGCCGTTGCGCGCGACGGCGCGATTTGGGGCGTGTCAGGTTCCGGCTGATTGCGCGGGTTCGGTCGTGGATGCGGTCCTTGCGCGCAGATCGATCAGGCCTGGTTGGAGCCTTTTCGTCACGGACGGGGTCTGATCCCTCTACCGGTGACGAGACAACGATTATTCTTGGAGCGCGCCGGTCACGGGCGGTCGCAGGCGGTCGCTCCATTACCGTGCGCGCGGGGACGGTGTGGATCACCGATCGCGGTCGAGATGTCATACTGAACCGTGGAAACGCCTATTGCTCCAACGATTCGCGCGCACTGATGGTCATGCTGAACCCGACACGGCGGCCTGCAACGGTCACGATAGGTTTATCGGGATGCTGATGGAGAGCAGGAGGGCCTCAGGACCACTCCTTTGTGCCCACGACGAGGGCGTGTCAAGACTTTTGTTTCAATTCCTTCAGACCGGTACCCGGCCGTCGAATCGTATCGCCAGGTAATTCAGAGCCTGGCTCCAGTGCTTGGTCGGCATCCCCCCAGCACGACACGAGACAGGTGATCACCGACTTTTCGGCACGCGGTTCCGCGACAAGGTGGACCGTGAGGCACTGGGGTGGGAGAAGTAGTCGCTACTCTGAAGCTGATTCCCTCAGAGTGGAAACTACCGGCAGTGCGCGGAGCCATGACCCCGCCGTCGGGCACTGTCGACCTGGTCGACCTCGATCTTCAAGCGCGCTTCGCGAAGCAACTGCTCGCCGGCTCTGAAATGCGGCGCATCGAATTGCTGTGCAAACTGCGATGTTTTGGTATGATGTATCGCATGGCTGATCGGACCAATCCGCGAGAGTATCTCCGTGCCCGACGCGATGAGTTGCACAGAAGGTACGGAATTCGTTCGATAAGACTGTTCGGAAGTTACGCGAGAGGCGAAGCACGGCCGGACAGTGACCTTGATCTCATCATCGAAGCGGATAAGCCGTATCGGTTCGACCTTCTGGGGCTCATATCCCTGCAGCAGGAGATCAGCGAAGACCTGGGAGTTGATGTTGACCTGATTCTGGACGAAGACCTAAAACCGGGTGTGGCCCGTCGAGCCCACGCCGAAGCAATCGAGATATGAATGCACCCGATTTCGACGATGCCCTCAGTGATCTTGAACGTAATCTGACGCTCGTGGTCGAGTTCGCTGACTCGAAAACCTTTGCCGACTTTGAGTCCGATTTTCGCACCCAATACGCGGTAATCCGCGCGTTGGAGATTTGTGGCGAAGCAGTAAAACGGATTCCGAGCGATGTGCGCGAGCTCGAGCCTGCCATTCCGTGGAAAGCCATGGCGGGAATGCGTGATCGCCTCATCCACGGGTAAGACAATGTGAACACAAGTCTCGTCTGGACTACCGTTACCACGACCGTCCCGTCCGTTCTTGCTTTGTTGCAGGCGCTTCGAAGCCGCCTCCGCTCCGGTCCAGGTCTTCCAGATAGTCGCACACGTCACCGGTCTACCTGATCCTCACCAACACCAACAATCGGTGAGATACTGGAAGAAGAATTTCTGCGGCGCCTGAGTACCGATATGGCGCTGAGGTTGTCGAAACTGTTTGGTACAAGCGAACGATTCTGGATGAACCTGCAGACAAGTATCGACGTACGGAATCGGAAACCGGAAATGGAACCGGAACTGGAGAAAAT
>REDM01000207.1 GCA_007693485.1 Spirochaetaceae bacterium | reverse complement strand
CCGCGCCCGCATCCTCCAGGCATCCACCTCCGAGGTCTACGGCGATCCGGAGCAGCACCCGCAGCGCGAGGAGTACTGGGGCCGCGTGAATCCCATCGGCCCGCGCAGCTGTTACGACGAGGGCAAGCGCTGCGCCGAGACGCTCTTCTTCGACTACTACCGGCAGCACAACCTCGACATCAAGGTGGTGCGCATCTTCAACACCTATGGACCGCGCATGTTGCCCGACGATGGCCGGGTGGTCAGCAATTTCATCGTGCAGGCGCTGCGGGGCGAGGATCTCACCATCTACGGAGACGGTTCGCAGACACGTTCGTTCTGTTATGTGGATGACCTCATCGAGGCCATGATCCGCATGATGAACACCGACGCCGGATTCACCGGACCGGTCAACATCGGCAACCCCGGTGAGTTCACCATGCTGGAGCTTGCCAACAGGATCATCGAGATGACCGGATCGCTCTCCTCGGTGGTGCACAAGCCCCTGCCCCAGGACGACCCGGTTCGCCGAAAGCCGGATATCTCACTCGCCCAGAGCACCCTCGGGTGGCAGCCCACTATCCCGCTCGAGCAGGGCCTTGCCGCCACAATCACCTACTTTCGCGAGCTTCTGGCGGTATAGGCAACACTGAGACCAACTGCCATGTCCCGCTTTGCGGTGAACCATGCACCGAAACAGGTGGATGTGCTGTCAAGACGTATTCTGGATCCGTTCTGGCCTCGGATCTCGGTTGCCTGGAATCTGGGCACCGGCTGTTATCCGCAGGCCCGTTCCGCCCGGATTGCCCAGGCCGCCCGCGACCACTACTTCTCCGCCTTTGTCACAATAGTTGGAACCTACCGTTGATCAACCAGATCCGGTAGTGCAATGAGATTGATCGGCCGACAACAACAGAAAGGATACCTCAACATGAAAAATGACCCAACCGCAGGAGTGTACTACATCGCCACTGGACAAAAGTTCGTGGCTGAAGCCATCGTGTCGGCGCGATACGTTCGTGAAAAAATGCCGGACGTGCCCATCGCGATTGCGACAGACGTTACTCCCGATTACGATTTCGATCACGTGATCCAAATCGACGAGCCTCGCCACAGTTTCGAAGACATTATCTTGCAGCTGCATCGCTCGCCGTTTCACAAGACGATCCACTTCGACACCGACATATATATGTATGCTTCCACCTACGAGCTGTTTGAAGTCTTGGACCGTTTCGAGATTGGGGCTGCTCACAATCAGAACAGAAGTGTGTTTTTCCCGCCTGGGATCCCAGACAGCTTCCCAGAGTACAATTGTGGTATGCTGATCTACAACAATACCGACCGTTTCCGGGTTTTCACTCAGTCTTGGAAGACCTATTACGACCAATTCGCGACCGGGGGCAAAAACCAGCCTTCTTTTCGAAAAGCTCTTTATGAATCTGATCTTCGGGTAGTAACCCTCCCTCCTGAGTACAACCTTATGTTACGGTACCCAGGACACGCAATTGGAACAATAAAACTATTTCATGGCAGGTTACTGGATATTCCAACACCGGGTGCAAAGATGTACGTCGATGTGCTCCAGGCAGCTCGGAAGATCAACTCTCTTACCGGGCATCGCGTATTCACCCTCGGCGGTGGCGTCACGCTATATACCAACGAATCGCGACGCATAAAAAGACTCTTCGCCGCGTATCGGAGATACGGTCCGATCGGAATGCTCCGGAAAGCCCGCGCAAGGGTTCGAAAGCCGCTCACCACTCGGTAAAACGGAAAACCAGAACTCCCTCACCCCCGCCTGACCTTACTCCCCTCCGCTCAGCCGTTGGTACAGTTTCACCACCTCATTGCCGTAGCGTTCCCACGTGTACTCCAGCGCTCGTTCGCGTGCACGGCGGCCCATCTCGTGGCGTCGCTCTGTATTGGCGCACAGCTCTGCGATCCGCGCTCCCAGCGTCTCCACGTCGCCGTACTCCACCAGAAATCCGTCAACGCCGTCGCGCACCACCGAGCCGCAGTTTGGGGTGGTAATCACGGGCAGGCCGCACGCCAGCGCCTCGTAGGTCGCCTTTGCCGAGCCCTCTCGCCGGGTGGGCAGCACGTACAGGTCGTGATGCGGCAGGATCGACGTAACATCCACAAAGCCGTGCAGAATAATCCGGTGACGCTCCGCTCCCCGCAGAACCTCCCGTACCTCGGGATAGACCCTCCCGTAGAGGTGCAGCTCCGCGTTGGCCGGCGCGTGGCGCTTCCACGCCTCCACCAGGTCGGGGATCCCCTTGCGCTGGGTCAGCTGGCCGGTAAAGGCCACCTTCACCGGGCCGCGGCCGGCGTGGGCCCGATCCACCGGATGAAACGCCGTAACGTCCACCCCAAAGGGAATCACCGCCACCTGTTCCGCCGGAACGCCGGAAGCCATCATCCGATCGGCAATCCACTGCGAGGGCGCGATGAAGCAATCAAAGAGGGCCAACTCTTCGGGTGGAACCGGCTGACCATGCTCGGCCCAGCGCGGTTCAATCGAGATATCGCGAATCACGGCAACATCCGGATGGCGGCGCCGAAGCAGTTCGATCACCTCCGGCAGCGACTCCCACGTATGCACGACGCGCAGGCCGGGAAACTCCAGAGTGCCAAGCCGTTTCGACACTGCCGTGCCAAATACGTCCCGGCGCACTCCCTTGTGTCGATTGTTCTTGCTCAGATAGATGTTTACCGCCGTCAGCAGCTTGGTAAGCGCCGGACCAAGGCCAACGCGATGCACGCTCGCGGAAGTGCCGTGATCCCGCGCCACACCCCGGCAGAACACATCGAAACAGAACGTCTCTCCAGCCGTCTGCACAATGCGGTGAGCCCGCGCTCCTGGAGTGTTTCGAAGTCCAAAGTCGGAATTGACGATCTGAATCGCTCGTGTCATGCTGTGCCTACGGCAGTATCCCGCAACCCGAAGGCGCTGTCAACAAAATGAGTCAACCCGTGAACCAGACTGCAAGACGAATCGCCGTGGTACTTACCGGCTACATCCCCAGCCACCACGTGCGGAGCATCAACACCGTTCGCCACGCGGAGGCGTTCGCACGTCTCGGCCATTCGGTTGAAGTGTTCGCACCCCTCACACGGCGGGAAGACCGCTTCCTTCGCGGAATTGACTCGCCGCAGGCATTCTACGGAGTTGACGGCTCCATTTCATTCAGTCTGATCCCGCACAACCGGCTCTACTATCACGCTTCCCACCCCCTTGGCCGGCTGATCGTTGGCCTTGGCAAGCGGCTCACCGGCTACCGTCTCAGTTACGTGTGCGACGCCGAACAACGCATCGCCCGCACTATCCGCGACGGGAGATTCGATCTGGCCTACTGTCGCGCCCGCCGGGTACCGTGGTACCTCATCCAGATGGGAATCCCCACCGTGGTGGAGATGCACTCCACGGACGTGACCCCCGAGGTCACGCGCCTTCTGTCGCGCGGGTCAGACCCGGCGTTTCGTGCGCTCTCCACCATCGCCCCCTCCCTCGCCGACCAGTACGCCGCGCTCGGGGTTCCCCGCGAGAAGATCCTGGTGCAGGAAGACGCGGTAGACACCGAACGCTTCGCTGCAGTCACCCAGGACCGTCAAACCCTTCGGACCCAGCTTGGCTGGCCGCTCGACCTTCCCCTGGTCGTCTACTGTGGCGGAATCTATCCCGGAAAGGCCATCGCAGACCTGCTCGTGCTCGCACAGCAGCTCCACCGGCGCGCAACCGCCGAAGGAACCACCGTGCCCCGCGTGCTGGTGGTGGGCGGGCCCGACGCCAACCGCCTCTCCTTTCAGGCTGAGGCCCAACGCCGTGGAGTCACCAACGTCGATTTTCTGCCCGCGGTGCCACACCCTCGGGTTCCTCATGTGCTCAAGGCGGCCGACGCACTGGTGATGCTCTACAACCTCGCCGAGTCACAGAGTGTCATGGACCGGGGGACCACCTCGCCGGTGAAGCTCTTCGAATACATGGCAAGCGGCACACCCTTTGTCTGTTCGGCCCTTCCCCCCATAGAGAAGATCGTTACCCACGGGACTCACGCTCTTCTTCCCACGCCGGGAGATCACGCCGCCACCGCGGACGCCGTCTGGACCCTCCTTCACGACCGCACCCGCGCCGCAACCCTGGCGGCGGCAGCGCAACAGCGCGCCGCAGATTTCACCTACATCAAGCGGGTGTCCACCATCCTGGGAGCAGCGCATTGATGAACGCATCGATACACCGGTCAACACGCCCCCTCCGGGTTGTATTCGTCATGCACGGGTTTCAGCCCGGGCAGAAACAGATGCAGTTCCTGAACTACGCGCGGTTGCTGCCGCCCGATGTACGGCTGCTGATGCTTTTCATCCGGCCGGTCGATCAGAACAGCGAGGTCTGGAAAGGGTTTCAGGAAGCCGGCGCCGAGGTGCGTTCCCTCAACTGTCGCGTCGACCTCAGCCCGGCCTCCATCGGCAAGGTGCTGCGCGTCTTTCGCGAGTTCGCGCCCGATATCATCCACAGTCAGCACGCCGTGGGAGGGGTAAACGCCAAGATCGCCGGGGCCCTCTATCGACGGCGCAACCCGGCCGTGCGCATCATCTGCGAGCAGCGAAACGCGCGCAAAGGGCTCTCCCGCCTTGGCCGGACGCTCGATCCCGCAACCTTCCGCTTCGCCGATCTGGTACTCAGCTCGTCCGCCGGAGTCGAGCGATCCTATTTTTCCGATTCGGAGGTGCTTGACCAGGCGGCCATCGAGGCGGGCCGGTTCGACCCGGTTCGCCGACGCCACTACACCTTTCACAACTCAATCGACCCCGACCTCTTTGCCGATGCGTCGTCCCAGGCGCGGCAGCGTACCCGCGCCGAGGTCCGCCAGGAGCTCGGTATCCCCGATGACGCGTTTGTCTTCATCGCCACCGGACGCTTCGTCCGTCAGAAGGCCTACGACCTCCTGATGCACGCGCTGGCCGCCGTTTCTCGAGATACCGTCCGGCTGCTCTGCGTCGGCGATGGGCCGCTCCTGGACGATACGCACCGGATCTCGGTGGAACTCGGCGTCCAGGATCGTGTGCTCTTCCCCGGCTTCCGATCCGATGTGGACCGCCTCTATCGGGCTGCTGATTGCTTCGTCCTGTCCTCGCGGTGGGAAGGACTTCCCAAGGTGCTGCTCGAGGCCATGTGCGTCGGCCTCCCATCCATCGTCACCGACGTCGAAGGGTCGCGCGATGTACTCGCCGACACCGACGCGGGCGTTCTGGTTCCCGTCGAAGACGCCGCGGCTCTTGGGGCCGCAATGGAAACCATGGCAGGCGATCCCGAGCGAGCCCGGCGCATGGGTCGGGAGGCGCTTCAACGGGTGGACGCCTTCTCCGTCAGGCAGAAGACCGCGGAGCTTCATCAGATCTACCAGGTGCTGCTCGGTGGGCACCCCCTCCATACGGAGGCAGAACGCCACCTTGTGGCGGCTGCGCGCAGCGCACTGGCGGATCAGCGCGAAGACGGCACCATGCCGCCGGGCGTAAACGGCACCTGGAATCAGGAAGAGACGCCGGTCCGACTCACGGCCCACTGGAGCATCACCTTCCTGACGGCGTATCAACTGACCGGAGAAGCACCCTTCCGCGTCGCCGCCGAGCGCGCTCTTGCCGCACTCTGCGACCAGCGATGGCGCCCCCACGGGTACGCGTGGCACTGTTTGGGTGACGGCACCGGGCACAACGACGGAAACGGCCTCATCGGTCAGGCGTGGGTGATGGAGGCCTTCTATCACGCCTTCGTGGTGCTCAACCGTACCGACCTGCTTCAACGCGCCGAGCAACTCTACGGCCTGCATCGGCAGGATCCGCGCACCGGGATGTACTTCGTGCTTGGTGTTGACGGCGCCCATCATCTGCCCGACGCCACCTTCAACCACCAGGTCTGGTTCGCCGCCGTCTCTGCGCTGGTGTTGCGGACCGGCCGCGGCCTCCCCACCGCCGGCGGACCGGCACTCTTTGCCCGGCGGCTTTTCGCCATCATGCACCGAAACCCCCGCTACGTCGTGGAGCAGAAGGTGCGCCACCGGTATCATGGCAACCTGCCCGGTTACCTCCGTCAGGCCGCCAGCAACATATACCATCGCGTCGTCACGCGAAGTCTCCGCGAACGCTCCGTCGGCTATCTGTCGTTTACCTTGCACGGCGTCGCGCTCCTCAAGGACGCGATGCCGACCCATCCGGTCTGGCGGTCTCGGAAGTTCGCCGCGCTCGTTCGCCACGCCACGCGATACATGAACCGCCCGGCGTTTTTCGAGGAGTGTACTCGAAACCGTTTTGCCTTTCCCCATAACGTCACCGGGGCGGAGGTCAGCTACGTCGCGCGCGTCTTCGGCGCCTCGCTTCCCTCTCGGAGGTTCTGGGATCACCAGATTGCTGAATACTGGGACACGGATCGTGCGCAGCTCTGCAACAGCGATCACGACCCCCGCTCGCTCGCGGCGCGCATGTACGAGATGGTCTATCTCCTGCCGGGCGCGGTCCCACAACCGCCCACCCGCATCGCGCTGGTCGTTCGGTCCATGGCAGGCGGTGGGGCGCAGCGCGCCATGATTACGCTCGCCCGCGGGGCACTGCGGCTCGGTCACCCGGTTGATCTGGTCCTCGCCCAGGCCAACGGACCGCTGATGGCCGAGGTCCCCCCCCAAGCCCGCGTGGTTGATCTTCAGGCCTCCCGCGGAGTGCGGGCAATCCGTCCGCTTCGCCACTACCTGCAATCCGTCCTTCCCGACGCCGCCATCGCAACGCTCAATTACATGAACGTGGTCACGCTTGTCGCGCGGGCAGGAGCTCGGGTGACCACGCCCGTCGCCGTTCGCGAGGCAAACACCCTGGCGGCGCATACCTTTTCTCACGACGCATTCAAACGCCGCATCGTGGTATGGATGATGAAGCGCTGGTACCCGCGTGCTGCCAGAGTCATCGTCAACTCCCAGGACTCCGCCGCTGGTTTGGTCGAGTGGAGAATCGTGCCGCGCTCGGCGATCGAGGTCATCCCCAATCCGCTGGATGTAGATTTCATCGAAACGCGCTCGCGCGAGCCGCTCGACCATCCGTGGTTCGCTCCCGACGCTCCTCCGGTCATTCTGGCTGCCGGGCGGCTCGTGCGACAGAAGGACTTTGAGACCCTCATCCGCGCCTTCGCCCTCTTCGCTGAGCGCAATCCGCACCCGCGTCTGGTGATTATTGGTGACGGTGCCCGCAGGCAGACGCTCCGCGATCTGGCCGGCCAACTGGGAGTAGGGGAGCGCGTCCAGCTTCCCGGCTTTGTGGACAACCCCTATCAGTTCATGGCGCGGTCAGCGCTCTTCGTGCTGTCCTCCGCCTGGGAGGGATCCCCCAACGTAGTCACCGAGGCCCTCGCCTGCGGGCTTCCCGTTGTGGCAACAACCTGCCCCGGCGGTGCCCGTGATCTTCTCGCGAACGCCGGGTTCGCCCGCCTGGTTCCCGTTGGCGATCATCAGGCAATGGCCGGCGCCATGCAGGAGCTTCTCAGTACCCATGCCGCGACAACACGATCTTCCGCGCCTGACGGTCCGCGCGCTCTCGCGGCTACCTTCGGGGTAGAAGAAATCACGCGCCACTATCTGCAGACCCTCGGCATCGTTGAGCATTCATCGTCATGACGTCGCAGTACGCCGCGCACGCGCAGGTATCGTGTATCATGACGGTCCGCAACGGTCGCGAGACCCTGCCGGCTACTCTGGAGTCAGTTTCTGCCCAGCGGGAAATCGAGTGGGAGTTGATCGTAGTGGATGACGGCTCGACGGACGAGACACTCGACCTGCTCCAGCAGTTCGCCCGGAGCCACCCGTCGCACCGTGTCGAGATTGTCCCCACCGGTGGGGTAGGGCGCGGCGCCGCGCTCAATCTCGCATGGCGCGCCGCATCGACAGGGCTGATCGCCAACGTCGACGCCGATGATCTGTATCACCCTACCAAGCTCGCCGCCCAGTACCAGGTGTTGATGCAGCGACCGGATGTGGAGTTACTGTCAACGGAGAGCCACTACATTGGCGCGGGCGAGCAACCCGACTGGTCAGCTGCCGTCAACCACGAACCCGACGCGACCGCCGAATCTGCTGCGCCCCCCGAACCCGGCGCGCCTCGCTCTCTCGACGTGTCGGACGTCACGTCGCTGCTCGGCCGTTTCAATCCCGTCAACCACAGCTCGGTTATGATGCGTCGCGCCCTGCTGGAGGAGCTGAACGGCTACGACGAATCACGGGTGCGCCAGCTCGACTACGATCTGTGGGTGCGGGCCGCCGCTGCCGGCAAGCGGATCCACCAGCTGAACCGTCCGCTCACGGCAAAACGCCTTCATAACCGGCAGTCCTTCGAGGCGCGATTGTCTCTCGCCTATCTGAC
The DNA here is from genome assembly GCA_007693485.1 of Spirochaetaceae bacterium. GTDB lineage: Bacteria > Spirochaetota > Spirochaetia > DSM-27196 > PWMO01 > PWMO01. The sequence goes on along the minus strand of REDM01000207.1, from coordinate 256 downwards.
CTCGTCGTTTCGCCTGCAGAACCGCGCCATTCGGTCCCTCGGCCTTCCCATTCATCTCCATGCGCTTGCCGCGCTACGGGTGCTCTATCGCCTGCTCCCCCAATGGGTCCGCAGGCCCCTCGCTCGAAAGAAACGAGCACTGCTCAGTACCCCTGACCGATAAACCAGTCCGCCAGCGTCTCGATGCGGTTGCGAAACGCACTCGGCAGATGCACCGTCCGCCGGATCAGCGCCCCCGCCTCCACGCCCACCGTCC
>REDM01000235.1 GCA_007693485.1 Spirochaetaceae bacterium | reverse complement strand
TCCGTCTCCTGGGAATCCGCCTCGCCGCCACCACCGTCGACACCCTGACCGCCGCAAGCGCGGCCGCGGCCCTCGTTGTCTCGGTGGTGGTCAACATCCGCGCTACACCGCGGCGAGGATGAGGCTCGAGTTGTGGCCGCCGAAGCCGAAGGAATTGGAGAGGGCGAGGCGGATTGGTTTCTCGATGTGCTCGGTTGGCAGCTGGACCGGCGGCAGTTCCGGATCGGGGTTAAAGAGGTTGCGGTTGGCCGGCACCACACCGTCGCGCATCGCGCAGATGGTGATGATTGCCTCTACCCCGGCGGTCGCTCCGAGCACATGACCGTGATAGGACTTGGTGGAGCTCACGTGGGTGTGGTCCGCGCTGTTCTCGATCAGAGAGTAGATGCCCTGGACTTCGGCCACATCGCCCATGGGGGTGGAGGTGCCGTGGGTGTTGATGTAGTCGAGATCTGCAGCGTTGCGTTCGGCCTGCTCAAGCGCCATCTTCATCGAGAGGCGAGCTCCCGCTCCCTCAGGATCGGGTGCCACGAAATCGTATGCGTCGCCGGACATTCCGCAGGCGAGTACCTCAGCCAGAATCGGGGCGCCGCGACGCTTGGCGTGTTCGTACTCTTCCAGGATCAGGACCGCGGAGCCTTCGCTGAGAACGAATCCGTCGCGATCCTTGTCGTAGGGGCGCGACGCCGTTTCCGGCGAGTCGTTGCGCGTTGACAGTGCGTGCATGTTGCCGAAGCCGGCGAGGGAGAGTTCGGTGACGGTTCCCTCGGCGCCGCCGGCAATCATGACATCGGCCATATTGGCCCGGATGATGAGCTGGGCCATTGCCACCGAGTGGTTAGCCGTTGCGCACGCGGTCTGCGGGCTCAGGTTGGGGCCGCGAATTCCGTACATCATGCTGACAATTCCCGATGCCATGTTTCCGATCGACAGAGGAACGTAGTAGGGACTCACGCGACGAGGCCCCTTGGTTGCCAGCGCCACCGAGTTGTCGTGCTGAACGGCGATTCCCCCAATGCCACTACCCACGGAGATTCCGATGCGGTCGCGATTGGAGAGCTCCGCGAGGCCGGCCTGTTCGGCTGCTTCTCGCGTTGCGGCGGCTGCGTAGAGACAGAAGTTGTCGAAGCGCTTGGACTTCTTGGCAAGTTCTCCGTCAAAGAGTGACGACGTGTCGAGGTCGCGCACCTCACCGGCAAACTGCGTGCTCAGGTGGGAAGCGTCGAAGCGGGTAATCGGCCCGATTCCCGATCGGCCGGCCAATACCGCCTCCCACGTTCCAGAGACAGAATTTGCTAACGGGTTCACGGTGCCCATTCCGGTAATTACAACTCGACGTGCGTGCATGGTGTTCCTCCGTTCAGCCAGGCAAAACCCTGGAAAAATCAATCATATCGGGCCCTGTGTTCCCCATCCTTCGCAATCGTCGGAATTTTTTGTACTATTGTCTGATTACCGCCGGAGAGGATCAGTGTCCAGCGGGAAGGAATCGAGATGCGGCTGCTGTTTTTTATTCGGACCATACAAATCAACCGGCGCACCTTTGGAGGAGAGGGCGCAAAACGACAAAGCGCCGGATACGCCGTTCATGAGCTGCTCTTCTGCCGTTCCGGCGCTGGGAAGCTCAGCACCGAGTCCGAAACAACCGACGTCGCCGCCGGGAGTCTGCTGTTCAATCCGCGCGGTACCGTGGGCGCCACCCAGGGCGAAGCAATTCACGCGGTTCAGGTGCTGTTCTCTGAGGAGCTCTTCTCGCCGTCGGTGCACACGGAGAAAGAGGCGCTCTACGTGCTGGGCCTCATCAAACTTCACGCGCGAAAGCAGAACCGGATCGCGCTGTCCAAGGTGGGCGCCGAACGGATGAACACCCTCCTCGACGCGATGCTCTGGGAGTTTCAGCATCGCTACCGCGGCTACTCGTGGGCAATCCGGCTCAAACTCATCGAACTGCTCATCACCCTGATGCGCGACACGCAGTTCAAGATCTCGATCAAGGGACTCAAGCCGCTCTCGAGCAGCCGGATCCAGGACGCCATTCTCTACCTCAACACCGACTTCATGAACCCCATCAGCGTAGACGATGTGCTGAAGGCGTGCGGCCTGAGCCGAAGCCACTTCCACGCCCTCTTCAAGCAGGAGACCGGCCGCACATTCGTGGATTATCTGTCGGCCCTGCGCTGCGCCCGCGCCGCCGAGCTCCTGGTAGCCACCGACCGCACCGTACTCGACATCGCCATGGAGTGCGGCTTCCGTAACCTCAGCCACTTTTACCACGTCTTCCGCCGAGAAACCGGCACCAGCCCCCGCCGCTACCGCGAGCAGCAGATCGCAGGATAGGCCGCCGATCGAGGGCGAAAGGGCCGTATAGCGTCCGCGAGCACCGGAAAACGCAAAAAAAAGCACACGCTTTGGAACAGTCGCAGGGGTATGCAGAATGCATGGAATTCGGGCGATTATGCGGATTGCATGGGGGCGCCGAAGAGCTCCCTCGAAAGAAAATTTGAACAGTAGATAAATATATATATAAAATAGAATTAAAGGTTGGGCAAGAAGGGCGGTTGGAGCGTCTCTTGCTCTTGAATCATACGCGAGGTGCGCGAAGACCGGTATCAGCCTTCGCGTTGGAACCACGGGAGATTGGCACGAACAGGTGATCTGTCAGAATTCACAATTACGTTTTGGATTTTTTTGTTTTGTGTGTCGATACTATGAGGTATGGAATGACCAAGGAGTTGGTTATGACAAGTAAAAAACGTCGCGGCTCGATTCTCTCGCTCATGATCGTCGCACTGTTGCTCGCCGGTGGATGCAAAAACCCGTTCCAGTCCGGACTGGGCGACAAGGTTGATATCGGGCGTCCCATCGTTACCCTCGATGCTCCCGATCCGGGAGAGTTTTTGCGAGGCGAAGTAACCTTTACCGGGCGCGCCTCGGACGACGTAAGTGTCGCCGCTGTGCGTATCTCGTTTGATCGAGGCGTCACATGGATCGACGTGGATACGTTCGATCCGAATACCACAAGATGGTCCCATACAGTCGACACGCGATTGTTCCCGAACGGGAGACTCAATGTTCGCATTCGCGTCATTGACGGTGCCGGCAAGCAAACGACAACTGAAGAGCTTCTGTTCACTGTTGACAACGAGGGGCCACGAATCTTCGTCCTTGTGCCCGCATTTACTGAAGGTTCCGCGGTCGTTGCGGTTGGCGGCCTCATCGCCGGCACCGTGACGGACGCCGAGGGCGTCTACATCGCAACCGAACAGGATGGGCTGTTTCCTCCGCAGATCAAGTTCTGGCCGGCGTTAGAGACTGAACCTGCAGACTGGGAAGACCTGGATATAGAGACCAATGAAGGAGACACCAAGGCTGACTTCACATACCCGCTGACCGGGCTTCCGGCCGGGGAGTATTTGATGCGCGTGCGTGCCGTCGACGTCAGTGGCCAACCAAGTTTTCTGCCTCCGATTGAAGAACTTCCGCTGAACGTCGAGATCATTCCGGGACAGGGGCCTCCCACGCTCAGCGCGTTTGCGTTCGGACCTGACCCGCAGACCGTGGTGACGGTTGGCGGAAACAACTACGCGCGAACAGATTTCTCGTTCGCGGTAACCGCCATCGATAGCGAGGAGCTGGACATCGTTACGATACGACGCAACGGTGTCCTCGTGGATGACTCGGATCCCGACGTAACTCTCTCCGTTGTTTGGACCGGTGACCCGACCGATCGCGCCGACCTCACGTTCGAACAGAGCGTTAGTGGGGGTGCAGGGCTGGCAGACGGTGTGTACGAGTACCGCATCCGTGCCATCAACGCGTTGACTCTGGTGTCGGAGATAACCCGTACGGTTGTTGTAGATACCACGCCGCCCGAGGTGGAGATCACCAACCTGCGACCCACCGTAGTGGATGACAGTGATCCGGGAAACATCATCGAGCGGGTGAACGGAGTGATCCGTGTAAATGTCTCCGCAGGCGACGAAAACGGACTCGCGGGAGTCAGATGGTGGCTGCTGCCGGCGACAGATCCGACGCCGGGCTACGACTCCGACGGCGGTACGGCCTTCGGTGCGTCTCCGTACGTGGTTGAGATCGATTCCACCGGTTTCGATGATCAAACGGAACACGTTCTCCACATCATCGCCCGCGACCGCGCCGGGAACGATGCGCACGTGTCCCGGGAGTTCATCATCGATCAGAGTTCCGACAGCCCCACCGTCACCTTTACCGATATCGATCCGTCGGTGATAGCGGAAGAGGATGCAGGCGTTGGTGGAGTGAACCTGCTCGAATCCAACGCCCGTATTCGCGGTGTGATCGAAGACGATGATCGAGTTGACCGCTCAAGCGTGGAGATCAGATTGAATGCCGACTCCGGGGGCGAGTGGACTTCGGTTGACATCGTTGGTCCGGGAGAGAGAACTGTCTCGTTCACACACGATGTGGATCATCTTGGTGAGGGAGTTCATAGCTTCGAGCTGCGATTCAGCGACGATCCTTCGGCTAAACTCGGCACGAGTCCGCCGGTAGCTACCACCACGGTGGGCCCCATCTACTTCGTGATCGACCTTGCTCCTCCGACTGTTGCGGTGACGAGCCCGGGAACCGGAACGTTTCAAGGAACCTCGTTTACCCTTACCGGAACCGCATCGGACCCGAACGGTCTACAGACGCACGATTTCGGCGGCGCGCTCGGCGAACGTGGGTACGTTGAGATTGAGACGCCTGCCAACCCTGAACCTGGGGTCCGGTTTCCGGTGGATGGCGGCACGAATGGATGGGCCGTCGAGCTGGGTTCTGCCGAGATTGGCGACGGGTTGTTCAACGGTTCTTTCGAAGGATCACAAACGGTTCAGATTCGTGCCCGAGATCGGTTCGGGAAACAGTCAACCATCACCTATTCGTTCACTGTAGATACAGTACCGCCGGTGGTGGCGATAGACGCGCCGACGGCGGCAGACTGGCTCTCAGGAGCATCAGGCTCGGTGCAGGGCACCGCGACCGAAGCAGGCTCCCCGGTTACCGCGGTACGTGTGTGGGTCGGCCCGCAAGGCGTTGAACCCCCGGCAGACGTGACGGAGTGGACGCCTGTAACGGGAACGTCAAGCTGGAACTCATCATGGAACCTGAACGCCCTCGGGGAAGGGTTGCAGCGTGCGCACGTTCGCGCCCGCGATGCGGCGGGCAACTGGAGCTCCACTCTTACGCGTGATTTCGGCATCGATCAATCGCCGCCCGTCCTCACTGAAACCACTATCGGAGGCCCAACCGGCGCCCGGAATGAAGCGTTCTCTCTCGGTGGATCGGTAAGCGACACCAACGCGCTTGCCTCCCTGGTCGTGACCCAAGGTCGAGGTGAAGACGACCCGGTCGAGGTGTATCGCAACGAATCGCTCTCCGGAACCTCGCAGCCCTGGACGCTGGCCTCGCTTCCGCGCGATCCCGATGCAGCGGATCCGTCAGACCCGGCCGCGGTAGCCGTGTCCGACGGAGTGTACGAGTACGAGATCACCGTTACCGATGTCGCCGGAAAAACCGCGACACTCACCCGTAGGGTGCGTGTAGATCTGGTTGGTCCCGAAGTCACGATTCTCACACCGAGCCCCGACGCAGCAATCCAGGGGACGGCGCTTCTGATCACCGGCACCGCTGTCGACGTCGGAGGTGTCAGCGCGGTGACCGAGACCCGCTACTGGGTTGGCGCCGCAGCGGCAACGCCTCCCGCGGACTACAACGACTGGAGCCTCGCGACCGGTGCAGGAAACTGGAACGCCACGCTCAACTTCGCCCCGGGCGAGGAAGGAGCACGACGTCTTCACGTGGTTGCGCGCGATGCAGCGGGAAACTGGAGCGAGGATGTCGCAACGGTGGCGTTTAACCTCGATCAGGCTCCTCCGACCGTAAGCGATTTCACGTTTGCCGCCGGGACCATCAATACGGTTGGGGGGAACAACTTTGCCCGCGGCAACTTCGGATTCACGTTTACCGCGGCTGACAGCAATGCATTGGCCGAAGTTCGGGTAACCCGCGATGGAACTCAAATATACTCGCACGGGTACGCCGGAGGCGAAGCGAGTGCTGTGGTGAATGTTGAACAGGCGGTCGGTGGTTCCGGGTTGGCGAACGGAATCTACGACTACCTCATTACGGTGACTGACGTGGTGGGGAAAACGGCACAGCTGACCCGTACCGTAATTGTTGACACTACCCCGCCGGTTGTTGAGCTGAACTCACTCAACCCCCTCGTGACCAACGGGGCAACTGACTACGTGAACGGAACCATCCGGTTCACCGTCTCTGCCACCGACGACAACGGGCTTATCGATGTCAGGTGGTGGATACTCCCGGCGGCGGATGATCCCCCTCAGTTTGCCGATGCTGGAGCAGAGTCTTTCGGACCGGCTCCCTACGCGGCGCTCCTCAACACCACCATGTTGACGGATCTGGCCCCGTATCGACTGCACGTGATTGCGGCCGATCGAGCGGGCAATGAGACACGAATCGAGCGGCCGTTTACCGTTGACCAGAGCACCGATCTACCCATGGTGACCGTCACTTCACCCGCGGCGAACGCCTTCGTGGACGGTGGTCACATCGTCCGCGGCGCCGTCACGGATGACGACGCGGTCGATACCGCGAGCATCGAGGTCCGGTATCACACCGGAAGCGAATGGAGCACCTGGGCTCCCGCGACCAGCGTCACCGGTTCCGGCAGGGAGGTGACCTTTACCTACACACTGCCCCCGGGGATCGGTGCGGACGGACCGAAGCGCGTTCAGGCACAGGCGCAGGACCTGGCATCCGCGAAGTTTGGTGGTGATCCGGCCGTGACGGGTGAGAGCTCGGAGGTGGATTTCACGCTCGATACCGTTGCACCGGTGGTGACCGTCTCAGCTCCTGCGGCAAACGCGACGCGACGGGAAACCTTCACCGTCTCGGGCTCCGTGGTCGAAGCCAACCTCGATACTCTTCGCATCTCTCTCAATGGGGCGAGTCCGGTTGATGCAGTGGTAACCGGCAGCGACGAAACGAAGTCGTGGGAGTACGCGCTCCCCGTGGCAGCCTTTGATGCACTCGATCAGGGTCCCGCTACCATTACCGTGACGGCGGTCGATCGCGTCGGGCGGTCTCACACGGTGCAGCGTGTGGTCTTCAAGGATACGGCCGGTCCGGCGATCGCCTTTTCATCGATTGTTCCCGGAGAGAACACCATCATCACCGAAAGCACCCCGACCGTTCGGGGAAGTTTTGCGGATGAGTTCTCCAACGTGGCGACAACCTTCGAGTATCGGCTGAACGCCGCCGATGTCTCGGACCCGTGGACCAGTGTCGACGTAACCGGGAGCGGCAAGAGCGTCACCTGGTCTGTGCCCGTATCCGCGCTTCCCGACGGATCTCATCGAATCGATCTGCGGGTTGCAGACACGATTGGAAACGAGACCATCATCGAAGACGTCGCGTTTCGCATCGACCGCATCGCGCCCGTTATTGCGATCGGTGCCCCTGTTTCCGGTTCGATCTACGCCGGAGTAGAGTCGGGGGCCCTATTCACGCTCTCCGGCACGGCGACGGACGCGAATCTGCTGTCGGTCAGCGCGGCGATCAATGCCGGCGGATTGAACGACATCACCGGCACCATTGTTGACGGTGAATCGGCGTGGAACTTTGCGCTTGAACAGAGCGATTTCGCCCTGCTGCCCGAAGGCGCCAATACCATCACCATCACGGCCGCTGATGCGGCGGGTCGCGTGACCGTGCGCGAGTGGGCATTCACGAAGGACACGGAAGCGCCCGCGATCAGTCTGAGCAATCTGGAATCAGACGGAAGCACGGTGCTTCTGGAGGGCAGCCCCCGCATCCAGGGAACAACAACCGATGACTACGGCGTCTCTCGCGTGGAAACACGCATCGAGCGGCTGCCGATCGGCTCGGCGATCTGGGAATCGTACAACGCGTCGACTGAGGCTTGGGTTGCCGACGCGCCAATGGAAGACGATGGCGATTTCTGGACCGACCGCACCATCACCGTCAACCAGACCGTGGTAACGTGGACCAAGCGGCTCGGCTCGGACGGACTGAATCTCCCCGACGGCCGCTACCGCGTTCGCGTTCGCGCGTACGATCGCGCGACGCCCGATCCCAACCGAGAGACGCTGGATGCGGTTGAGTTCCGCATCGACCGGGCGAACCCGACCCTCAGTCTGAGTGCCACGGGCGGCTTCCAGCGGCAGGATTTCGTGCTGAACGGAACGGCTGGCGACCTGAACGGTATCGCATCCGTTCGGGCAAAGGTTGGTGATGGCGACTTCACCGCGGGGATCATCGCAGACGCATCCACATCTGACGCGTACGCTAACTGGTCACTTACGGTGCCCACGTCCGGTCTTGGGCAGGGTTCTCATACCGTGTTTGTGCAGGCGACAGACCGCGCCGGGCGCACGACGACCCTCACTCGTGACTTCACCTTTGACGGCTTGGCACCGACGGTGTCCGTTAACGAGCCGATCAGCGGTACCCGCGTGAACGGCCGAGTGGTTGTACGTGGCACCTCAGACGACGACAACGCAGTAGCGTCCGTACGCTACCGATTTGGCAACGGTGCCGAGGTGTGGCAGACAGCCGGGCTCGGTGGGGGGCTGTACAGCTGGA
>REDM01000234.1 GCA_007693485.1 Spirochaetaceae bacterium | reverse complement strand
AGAGTACGCGGCGGTTTCACCAAGCTTCGGGGCAGTTAGCATCAATTGCCTGGTGCAGCCGCTCGATGGTGAGCGGGGCAGAGCCCTCAAAGTGGTTGTTGATGCTCACGATGGTTCGTTTTCCCGCCGAGAGCGCATCGATTACGGCCTCTGCGACCTCGTTGATGCGATCGTCCATCGGCTCTACGATGCGGTTCCACTGCTTTCCGGTGATGCGGTCCATGTCGGCGCGGTCGCGCGCCTGCAGCCGGCAGAGCACGGGGCCGGTGAGCAGCTCGCGTACCCGCCAATAGACCTCCGGGGCCGGGGGCATGAAGTAGCCGTCGCAGAAGCAGTGGGCAACCCCGTGTTCACGCAGTACGGCGAAGTAGGCGTCGGTGAGGAAATTGGGATTGCGGGTCTCAACCGCGTAGCGCACGCCGCCGGGTACGGTGGAGAAGAAGCGGTCGAGGTGCAGGCAGAACTCCTCGACGCCGCGCATCTTGGTTCTGTTGAGGTATTCGAACTGCAGGATGATCGCATCGGTCTGAGGCAGAAGCGGTTCGATCCGCTCGAGGAAGCGCCCAAAGAGGTCCTCGGAGAGGAAGTGCCGGTTTGGCTCGTTTGCGTGGCGCTGTGCCTTCGCGTAGACGTGGGTGAGGGTGATGCTGTTGGGCGCCTTGATGGTGAAGCGAAACGAACCGGGCACCGAGCCGGCGTATCCTGCCGCAACCTGCAGGTCGGGAAGGGTAACCGACTCGGGCCCAAAGAGCGACCAGAACCACTGGTCGATCTCCACCGTGGGGTAGCGTTGGGCATACTCGGCGAGGTAGTCGATCCCCTCGGGCTGAGAGTAGACCAGGCCGTGCCACGAGGGGAACTTCCAGCTGCACGCTCCGATCAGCAGGTTGTCTCGCATCGTCCCCATCATACGGCAGGCGTCGGGCCGTGTCACGCCGACCCGTGTCACTCCAATCGGCATCACGGCCCGCCGCCGGCGCCGATGCCCTCGCCGGGTATTATCGTGGGGGAATTGGAACGACGGCACCGAATGCGGTACAGTATAGAAGGATTCTTTCCGGAGGTGATTCGTGAAAAAGACAGCATTGATGGCGCTCCTGGCTCTGGTACTCGCTGCCCCCGCGGCCTTCGCGGATCGCGGTCCGTTTGGATTGGGGATCATTCTGGGAGAGCCCACGGGAATTTCCGCCAAACTCTGGCTGGGTGATGCGCACGCGATTGACGCCGCGTTTGCCTGGTCGTTTGCGGACGAAGGTTCACTCTACGTGCACGGAAACTACCTCTTTCATCTGCACGACCTGATTTCCGTCAATACCGGGCGCCTTCCGGTCTATTTTGGAATTGGTGGCAAAGTGAACCTCCGCGATGACCCGCAGGTCAGCGTGCGGATTCCCATCGGCCTGAACTACCTGTTTGATTCGGTCCCGCTCGACGCGTTCCTGGAGCTTGCCCCCGGCATCGGACTCTTTCCCTCAACCAAGGCCGACTTTGGAGCGGGCATCGGAATCCGCTATTACTTCGGCGGCTCCGGTGCGCTCTGATCGAGTTGTGAGCCCGACGCGTCCCGCCCAGGCGGAAGCGTCGGTCGACGAGCTGGTGCGCGCGAGTGGGCTGCTGGCCCGCGAATCATCCGCCACCTCGCTGATCGAGGTGCTTGTCGATCAGTCCGTCGATATCAGCGGCAGCGATCTGGCCGCAGCCTATCTTTATGTGGACCCCGACTCATCCACCTCACCGTTGCGTCTCGTGCATCGACGAGGGCGCTACGATGTGCCGCAGCGACTCTCCCATGATGCCGAGGCGATTGACTTTGTGGTAACCAGCGGAGAAGCGCTGGTGCTCCACGACCGCGACCGCAGGTTTTTCACCGACGCGCTGCTCGATCCGACCATGCGCAGTGCCGTGGTGCTTCCCCTCGAAACCGCACGGACGCGAATCGGTGTGCTGATTCTCAACATCCGACGACCTGACTATTATCACCGGACGCATCTGTCCTTTCTCGAGAGTTTTGCCGAACTCGCCTCCGGCATGCTGCATAACTGCGAGCTGTTCGAGGAACTTCGAGACCAGCTTCGCCGCGTTGAGGCGCTCGAGCGTTATCAGGAGAGCGTCTTCTCTTCAATGACCAACCTGCTGGTCACTACCGATGAGGCCGGTCGGATCCGGTACTTCAACGAAGTTGCCTCTGAACGCATCGGCCTTCAGGAAGCCGACATCGGCCGGCCCTTTGCACAGGCGTTCTCCGGCAAACTCGACAAGCGCATTGTAAGCACCGTCACCAGCGCCGCTGCAGATGGACGTGAAGTGCTGGGCGTTGAAGGGATTCTCAAGACCGGGAAATCCGGAATCGACTTCTCGCTGAACGTCTCACCTCTGCAGGGTAAACGGGGCCGCCGGGAGGGGCTTACCCTGCTCTTCACCGACCAGAGCGCCGAGCGCGAGCTCAAGAGTCAGGTGAAGGTGGTCAAGGAGGAGCGGCGCGTCATCAAGGATATGTTTGCCCGCTACCTCTCCAACGAGCTCGTGGACAGCATCATGCTGCAACCGGAACTCGTTCGTCCCGGTGGAGACAAGAAGCAGGCAACGATCTTTTTCGCTGATATCCGCGGGTATACCTCGTTTTCTGAGTCCAAGGAGCCCGAGTACATCATCGATGTGCTCAACGCCTACTTTACCGAAGCGGTGGAGATCATCATCAACCACCGAGGCTACATCGACAAGTTCATTGGCGATGCAATCATGGCGGTCTGGGGTGTCCCGCTGGTCACCGTCGAGCAGGATGCGATTAACGCGGTTTCCTGTGCGGTTGAGATTCAGTCGCGCGTGCAGGCGCGGGATCGGAGCTTCTTTCGTGGCCCGGCCAACGCACTCAAGGTTGGCATCGGCATGCACACCGGCCCGCTGGTGGCCGGCAACCTCGGCAGCGCACGCCGCATGGACTACTCCGTGATTGGCGATACGGTCAACGTCGCCGCGCGGCTCGAGGGAGTCGCCAAGGGCGGAGACGTCATCATCACCGAAAGCACCCGCGATCTGATCGGGGATCGTTTTAAACTGCAGGAATTGGAGCCGGTTAAGGTTAAGGGAAAAGAGCGCCCGATTCACATCTTTCGGGTGATCAAGCGGGTACAGTAGCGTTCGCGCGAGCAGGAAGGAGCTATCTGATGCAACTGGTTGATATGGTACTGGAGCTCCCGTTGAGCATCCAGATTCCCGCCGCCGTCGTGGCGGTGGTTCTTTTGGTGTGGATCATCTGGATGGGACTGCTGCGCGCCGTCTTTCGCCGCAACCTCTTTGCCGCAATCGTGGACCCGGATGTCGCTGAGCGGCGGCTTCGTGCCCACTACCGCCCGACCACCATTCTGATGCGTTCCGGCCTGATTGAGGCGGTGGCCCGTCGGGGAAACCGCGAGGCAGTCGCGCTGAGCGGTATCGACCGCCTCTGGGTGGAACGGCTTCGTCGCGTGCATCGTACCCGCGACGCACGACGGGTTCTCGCGTTTGCTTCGGAGACCGGGCTGTTTACGGTCTTTCTGGTAGCGCTGAAGAAAGGGGCGGTCGCAGCGCTGTTCAAGAAATGGCTCACGGAGAGCGGTGACCTGCTCATGCTCCGCCGCATTGCGCTTACTGGCACGGGGGAGAACTTTGACGGTGCGACCGCTCACGATCTGTTGAGTGATCGTCTCGATGAGGTCCGCGAGATGACCGGCGACCCCGAATGGAAGGCGCGCTACCTGGCCGTGAAGGTCATCCTCCATGACACGGACCCGCGCGCTGAGCGAGCGCTCTGGGACGCCTTCCTGGATGCCAACGCGGTCGTGCGCTCCGCAGTAGTGCGCGAGTTTCATCCGGCCGACCAGGACCGGCTGTACGAGGCGCTCTTTGACCGCTACTTGCACGATCCCGTCTTCGAAGTACGAGCTGCGGCGCGGCTGCGCATTGCACGCCAGTTCCCGGAGCGACTTCGCCTCGAGGCGAAGAAACTCTCCGACGTCGAGGCCTTCCACGTGCTGCAACTCCTTCAGGATGGCTCTGCCGAGGATGAGGCGGTTGCCTTTCACTACATCGAACACAAGAATCGCGAACTTCGCCTTCCCGCCGCAGTGCATCTCCAGAAGGTCGGGGCCCTGAACCGGATCTTTCGGCAGGCCTCTCTCGGCGACCGCGATACCTTTGACCGCACCGAAGCTCGGTTGCGCGCGGCGGTTGAGGTAAACGTCGGCCGCTTTTTGGCCGATGTGAACCTGGAAAACAGCGCCTCGCTGATGCTCGCGGCCCGGTTGCTCCAGACCATTGGTGACGCGTCGGTGCTGGTCTCCGTTGCCGAGAGAGCCTTTGCCCTGCCGGATACCGAGGCAATCCATGCCGACATCGTTGAAGCCGTGCTTGACGCGATCTCAAGGCGAGGCGGCGAGGAAAGCCTGCGTCTGATGGCGCGAGAACTGGAGCGGGCCCACCGCAACGAGTCGCGCTCTGCGGCTATTCTGACGCGGATCCCGGATCGCGCTGAAGCGATCTTTGCCCCGGTGCTGCTGAAGCTGCTCAAGGACGACACCACGGCTGCGCGTACCACCGTGGAAGCGGCAATGGTCGCCCTGCCAACCTCGGCCCTGCTGCCGGACCTGCTCGCGATTCTCGAGGCAGGACGAGACGAGCACTCGCACCAGGTTCGTATCAGCGCCGTTCGGGTGATCGGTCGCATGCAGTTGCCGTTCTGCCTGCAGTACCTGATCGAGAACCTTCCCACCCTGCGCCCGGAAGACGCTCGTGAGTTCACAGCCACGATTGCCGGGTTTGCCGGAAAGGCGTTTGAGGAGCGGGTACGGCAGGTTCTGGACGGTCCAGACGCAAACATGCGCGCTGCAATGATTCTGAGTCTGCCGGCCACCGGAGATAAATCCTATCTCAAGACCATCCGCGAAGCAGTATCCGACTCGGACCCGGACGTGAGAATTGCGGCGGTCTGGGCGCTCCACCTCTACGGCGAGAGCCGATCGGTGAACCAGGCGATTGACCTGCTGCGCGATCCAGTGGAGCGAGTGCGGCGGGAAGCGGCAACGGCGCTCGGGGTGGAGGGCACCGCTGGGACACTGCAGAAGATCCACGCCATGATTGGCGATGAGAACGAGGTCAACGCGGTCAAGCGATCAGCAATTGAGGGGCTGGGTCGCTCTCAGGAACCCAAGTCAATCGCTCTGCTGGCCAAGGTTCTGATGGAGCGTCACGATTGGGACGACGATGTCGTTTCCGCACTGGCCTCCAAACGGACCAAGAAACAGATCACCGCAATTATCGAAGAGCTCAAGGATGCCGAACCAACGGTCCGCACCAAACTGACGCGGGTCTTTCGCATGATGGGACGCGAGGGAGAGCAGGCGATGGTCGATCTGCTCCAGGAAGACATTGCCTCCCTGAGACCGTCGATTACCTCCGTGCTCGATGAGCTTGGGTACATTGAGGCGACAATCCGCATGCTGTCCCACCGGGATGCGGACGTTCGTCGCAGCGCGGCGAGCGCGCTGGCCGCGATTGGCACCGCCCCAGCGTTCCGCGGCATTGTGCTCGCTGCTCGCGACCCTGATCCCGAGGTCCGGGTTCAGGTCACGCGGGCGCTTGAGAAGCTCGCAACCGCATCGGGCAAGAAAATCCTGGCCCAGCTGGAAGAAGACCCCAACCGAAAGGTGCGCAAATACACGCAGTGGGCGCTGGAGCGTGTTCGGTCAAAATCGCTCTGAGCGCAAACGACCGGCGCGGGTTACCGCGCCAGGTCGAGATCGTAGGGCATCCTCATCAGAATGATCTCGTCTCCGTACGCTCCGATCGCGTTCAGTGCCTCAGCTACCAGACGGACTTCTGCGGGGAGTCCGCGGTAGGCATCCGCCCGGATGAGGCGCCGCGGCAGCTCTGTTGGGAGGAAGCCCTGCTGACCGGAGATCGGTACCAGATGTACCGCGCGGTTTGGGTTGGTTCGCAGACGGATCGCCTCGATCGCCTCAGCAAAGCCTCCGAGTTCGTCCACGAGCCCCCGTTCGGCCGCCTGCGCGCCGCTCCAGACTCGCCCCTGGGCCACCGCGTATACCGCGTCGGTTTCCATGCCGCGCCCCTCGGCAACCACTTCCAGGAACCGCTGATAACTCGCCGCAACTCCGGCCTCGATCAACTCCCGTTCACCGGGGGTGAGGCGCCGAAGCGGAATCCCGAAGTCCGCCCGCTCGCCGCGGCGGATGGTCTCCCAGTTGATGTTGAACTTCTCCGTGAGGCCTTCGACGTTGGGCAGCACCACCAGGACACCGATGGAGCCGGTAACGCTCACCGGCTGCGCGACGATGTGGTGGGCTGGAGCGGCGATGTAGTATCCACCCGACGCTGCCGTCCCCCCAATGGAGACCACCACCGGCTTCTCAGCCGCCGCCAGCGCTACTTCCCGTGCGATCGAGTCCGACGCAAGGGTTGATCCGCCCGGACTTGCGATGCGAAGCAGGATCCCGTCGATGGAGCTGTCTTCGCGCGCGGCGCGAAGGGCGCGCACCAGGGTCTCGGCGCCAACCACCGTTCCCAGGTCGCTCTCTCCACGGCGGATGTCACCCACCGCGTGAATGAGCGCGATATTGGTGGCCGGCGGTACGCTCCAGTCGATGCGCATCTGCGGTGAAAAGCGCGCCTCGGCCACCCGCGAGCGGGGGCGCAGCTCTTCGAGGCGGTCGGGGAGCTGGTCCCGATAGATCAGGCCATCGACCAAGCCCGCGTCCAGCGCCCCGGCGGCCACGAGGTAGGGCCCGCGGTCGATGAGCGCTGTTGCCGGTGCGGCGAGCCGTTCTCCCCGCCCTCCGTCGATTGATGCCAGAAGGTCAGAGTAGAGGGAGTCAAGCAGCGCTTCCAGCGCTTCGCGCTCGGCGTCGCTCATCGACGCGCGTGCCACCGTGTCACCGCCGGTCTTGAAGTCGTGGCTCGGCAGCGCAACAAACTCGATCCCAAAGCGGTCGAGGAAGTCTGCAAGATAGAGCCGAACCGAAGCCAACCCCACCAGGTTCAGGAAGCCCTGCGGGTGAAGGTAGATGGCATCCGCCACGGAAGCGGCAAGCGCGTAGTTGAGCGTGTTGGTCTGCTCGTAGTAGAACACCACCTGCTTTCCGTGCGCGCGGAACTCGTTGAGGGCCGCCGCGATGTCCTTGAAATTGGCGTAAGAGGTCTGGAAGTTGTGGTCCACGAAGACAATTCCCGTGACCGACGGGTCATCGCGCAGCTGGCCAATCTGGTCGAGGAGCTCCGGCAGAGTGAGCGATCGGTCGAGCAACGAGAACGGAAAGAAATTGGGAAAGGCGCGCTGCTCGATGATGGATGGTCCCGGGGCGTAGTCGATCCACTTGGCCCCCATGGGAGTGTCGACGGACCGGAACCGACTGGGTGAGACGTGGGCGAAGGCGGTGCCGCGCTGGAGTTTGCTTGACGCGATGCGCGATCCTGCTCCCAGGCGTGCGTACGGCACCGCCACCGAAAGCGAAATGGAGATGGTTTCGGCTTCAAGATCAAAACGCAGGTCACCCCGCATTCCGTTCACCAGCTCGGTCTCCAGGCCGAGCAACGGCTTGAGCAGGTCTCCATCCGCAACCGTGACGTCAATGCTCGCAGTGAGGCGGTTCTCCAGACGGGGATCCAGCGATCCGAAGGGGCGCACCCCAACGCCGGCCCGGTAGTCCCAGGTTTCGCCTTCCGCGAAATAGCGCGCCGTTCCGCCCACGGAGAGCTGGTTGATCGGCCTGACCAGGATTCCTGCGGTATAACTCCCCCGAGACGCCTCAAACTGCGGCAGGCTCAGCCCGCCACCCAGCGAGAAGTTGGGCGTGATGGGCAGGGCGAGGGCCGCTGAGTGAACGTTCACATCATCCCGCCGCTGGAAGACGTAGCTTCCCGTCTCACCGGAGAAGAAGAGCGAGAATCCGTCGGTGTCGGCCGCGAAGCCGCCGTCGGGGTGCTGGTACTCCAGGGCAAAGGCAAAGCCCCGGGCGTTCCCCACCGCGACAGCAGCGGGATTTACCAGCGGCGCCACGTAGTCGTCGGCAGTGGCCACGGAATAGCTCAACTCCTGTGCACCCGCAGACAACACGAAAGCGGCGGCGAGCGCACAGAGCGCAATGAGACGGCGAAATTGGTTCATGGGGAAGCTCCTGTATGATCGGTATACACCAGTGAGCGGTGGAACTCAAGTGAGTGTTCCAAAGGCTGTGCATTTTCCCCGCGGTGGCCCTGGATGCTTGGACGTCAGATCGGTCTGGACCAAGGCCGAAGGGTCGGTGTAGGGTGAGGCGATGAATCGGCGAGCGCTCTTGACGGCACTCACGCTCTCGGTGCTTCCCTCGATGCTCCTTGCGGGGGGCTGGAACGAACAGGGCGGCGGATTGCTGCTCAGTGTCGGAGAGGAATGGGGGGTTGAGTACCTCTCGGTAGATTCCGGCTCGTTTGACGTGGAGTACCGTGGCGGACGTGGTCCGGCGCTCCGCCTGGAGATTTACGGCCCGGCCGATGAGCGTCCGATCATTGAGCGCGACGGCGAACGACTCTCCATCACCTTCCCCGAGCGCATTCGCATCGGCTCCCCGCTTCGCGGCCGCATTGTTGCGTCCGGGCCCCCGATCATGGACCTTTCTCTCACCACCG
>REDM01000197.1 GCA_007693485.1 Spirochaetaceae bacterium | reverse complement strand
AGCCGCTTCTGTTTGAGCGGCATTCGGTAGCGGTTGCCGCGGTGAACCCGGAGAGCAGCGACGCGGCCACGATCACGTTCGACCTCGAGCTCGCAGCGCTACCCGGGCAGTTTCTGATGATCAGCGACCTGCAGACCGACGACAAGCCCTTTTCGATCAGCGGCTGCGAGAACGGCAGGGTGTCCGTTACCGTCCGGCGCATCGGCCCGTTCAGTGACCGCCTGCTTCGGGCACGACCCGGTGATCTGTTTTCCATTCGAGGAGCCTACGGCTCCTCTTTTTTTGCCCACTCGGGCAGTGTTCTTCTGATTGGCGGCGGGTGCGCGGTGCCACCGCTCACCTTTTTCGCCGAAACCCTCACCGCCGGGGGGGCAAGCGTGACCTTCGTGAACGCTGCCCGCGATTCCACGACCCTGCTCTGCCGCCGGCGCCTCGCAGAATTGCCGCTTCGCCAGATCGTCGCGCTCGAAGCCGAAGACGGTACCACCGCGGTGGACCAGGCGGTGCGCCTGTTGCAGACCGAGTCGTTCGACCGCATCTACGCTGCGGGTCCCGAGGCGATGCTGGTGGCCCTCCTTCCCCACTGCGAGACCACTCCCACGCAATTTCTCATCGAGCGCTACATGAAATGCGGAATGGGCATCTGCGGCAGCTGCACCCTCGATCCACTGGGACTCCGCGTCTGTGTGGAGGGACCAGTACTCAATCGCGAGGTTCTGGTGGCTGCGTCCGAGTTTGGCGTCTACCGGCGCGACGCCACCGGCGCACGGGTTCCGTTGACCAACCGGGAGGTGTGCACCCGATGACCCTCATCCTGCGAAACGCCCGCCTTCTTTTAGAGGATGGCACACCCAATCACGGCGCCCACAGTGAAGTAGACATTGGAGTTCGCGACGATCGCATCGAGACCATTGGTGCTGCCGGATCGACGCGGCTCGCCGCGGACCGGGAGATTGACCTCAACGGTTTGCTCGTGTTTCCCGG
The DNA here is from genome assembly GCA_007693485.1 of Spirochaetaceae bacterium. GTDB lineage: Bacteria > Spirochaetota > Spirochaetia > DSM-27196 > PWMO01 > PWMO01. The sequence goes on along the minus strand of REDM01000197.1, from coordinate 32,765 downwards.
CGGAATCGATCCCCACGTCCACGTGCGGGATCTTGGTCAGGCGTTCAAAGAAGACTGGGCATCCGCGGGAGCCGCCGCCCTGCGTGGGGGCTTCACCACCATCTTCGACATGCCCAACACCATCCCGCCCACCGAGACCCAGTCCGCCCTCAATGAGAAGCGTGGTGCCGTACGTGCCGCCCACACCACCGTCAACGGCGCCGCGAACGGACACGTCGATGCGCGGTTCTGGCTTGGCGCCACCGACCACAACCTCGCCGACCTCGAGGCAATGCTGCAACGGCGGCCTGCCGATGTGGTTGGCATCAAGCTGTTTCTCGCGGGGACCAGCTCCAACGAAGTGGTCCACGATCCCGAGACGGTACGCGCGGTGATGCAGTGTGCGGCACGCCACGACGTGGCCGTGGCCGTCCACGAGGAACTTCAAGCCTGCCTCGATGCAGCCGAGACCGCATCCCTCCCCGATCACGCTTCGGCCCACGGACGGCACCGACCACGCGAGTGCAGCGTTGAGGGCACGCGGCTGGTCTGCCGGCTTGCCGCGGAAACCGGCTGCACCCTCTACCTCGTTCATGTGTCAACCGAGGAAGAGATTGCAATCATCCGTGACGCCAAAGCGCATGCGCGCATCGTTGCCGAGGTGACGCCGCATCATCTCTTTCTGGATGATGAAATCCTGCATCGCGTGGGGAACTTCGGGAAGGTGAATCCGCCGCTTCGTGAGCCGCGGGATGTGCGCGCGCTGCAGCAGGCCGTTCGCGACGGTGTCATCGACACAGTTGGCTCGGACCACGCGCCCCACACCCTGGAAGAGAAGGCCCGCCCATACCACGCCGCACCGTCGGGCTTCCCCGGGCTGGAAACCACCTTCGCACTGCTGCTCGATGCCGTTCACCGCGGGGTGTTTCCTCTGGATCTGCTGCCGCAGCTGACCTCGTCGCGCGCCGCAGAGGTCTTTGGCCTGAGCGACCGCGGAACCATCGCCGAGGGCAGACGCGCCGACCTGGTGGTGGTTGACCCGGCACACCAGTGGACGGTGGACCCGTCCCGCTTTTGTACCAAGGCCCGCTACTCACCCTTCGCGGGGATGCAGCTTACCGGGGCGGTACGGGCCACCATTGCCGCAGGGGTTTTTATTGACTACCGGTAACGAAATTGATCGGAAACGATCTGGAACAGGAGGAGTATGAATACCCGAGAGTTCATTCACGCGCTGCACGATATCGGAGCGATTCGATTCGGCAGTTTCACCCTGAGGAGCGGCCTGGTGTCGCCGTTTTACCTCGACTTGCGCGCGGCGGTTACCCGACCCGCACTCTGCCGCGCGATGGCGGAACTGATCGCGGACCGCTACCGCGGACCGGGGAAACCTGCCGCGCCGCCGTTTGACGCCGTAGTCGGTATCCCCTACACCGCCATCCCCATTGCAACCCACCTTGCCACCCTGCTTGACCTGCCGATGGTGATGCTGCGCAAGGAGGCCAAAGCGTGGGGCACCGGCGGAACGATTGTGGGTGACATTGCCCTCGGAAGTCGTTGCCTCCTGGTAGACGACCTGGTGACAACCGGGGGAAGCAAGCGCGAGGCCGCCGACGCGCTTCGGGCCGAGGGCCTCGTGGCGCAGGAGATCGCCGTGGTGGTTGACCGCAGTGCCAACGCCGCCGCGGAGCTGTTGGCCCTGGGCCTTGGTCTCACGGCCGCCATAACGCTGGACCAGATTGTCGCTGAGTTGAGCCAGACCGGCAAACTGAGCGCAGCGCAGGCCGAAGCCGTTCGGACCTTCACCGCCGGGCTGCAATCCGGAAGCGGCGCCTCGCCTGCGGTCGGCTCTCCGCCCGGCGCAGGCCCGCTCTCGCCGGCCGTCGCGTCGCCGTCGGCGCAGCGGGTCCGTGCCGCCATCGCACGCAAGCGCTCGAACCTGGTGCTCTCGCTCGACATCGACGACCCGGACCGCTTTTTTGCGGTGCTCGAGGCAACCGCGGACCATCTGGTGATGGTAAAAACCCACGCCGACATCATGCGGGGAGAATCCACCGCCTTTGTTGAGCGACTCACCGAAACCGCTCGCGCGCATGACCTCCTGCTCTTTGAGGATCGAAAGTTTGCCGACATCGGCAGCACCGTGCGCAAGCAGTTTCGCGGCGGGGCCGGGCGCATCGCTGAGTGGGCGGATCTGGTCACCGTACACATGATTGCCGGTGAGGCGATTCTGGACGGCCTCTTCGGCGATTCCGAGGGCTTGCATCCCGATCAGGGAGCTCTGCTCCTTGCCCGGATGAGTTCGCAGGGCAACCTGATCACCGACGAGTACACCCGGCGGGTGATTGAAACCGGGGCGCGTCGCAGTGATCGCGTGGCCGGCTACATCGGCCACGGAGAAGACGAGGCCGACCTTCGTGCGATGCGCGATCGCATCCCCGCCGGCCAGCTGCTGATGGTACCGGGAGTCCACCGAGCGAAGGCGGGTGACGACCTTGGGCAGCACTACCTCGATCCCGCCACCGCGGTACGGGCCGGTGCCGACGCAATCATCGTGGGAAGAGGAATCTATGCCGCCGCGGATCCGGCCGCCGAGGCGGCCTGGTATCGAGAGACCGCCTGGAGCGCAGTGCGCTCGGGCTCGAAGGAGGCACGGTGAACAACCTGATTTCCATGCGCGATCTGAAGCGCGCTGAGATTGAATCGATTCTCGATTTTGCGGCCCGCATCGAGCAGGGCGACGTACGGCCCGACCTGACCGGGAAGCTCGCCGCGCTGCTCTTCGCCGAACCGTCAACCCGAACGCACTTCTCCTTCGACACCGCGATGAAGCGGATGGGAGGACAGACCTTGTCGATGAGCGGCACCAGCAGCACCTCGCTGCAGAAGGGAGAGAGCCTCGCGGACACCCTCAAGACCATCAGCATGTACGCCGACCTCATCGTCCTGCGAAGCGCGGTCGAGGGAAGCGCGCGCTTCGCCTCCGAGGTGGTCGACATCCCCGTCATCAACGCCGGCGATGGAGCCAATCAACATCCCACGCAGGCCCTGCTCGACCTCTACTCCATCATCAAGACGCAGGGACGCCTGGACGGGTTGTCGATTGCGCTCGTGGGAGACCTCAAGTTCGGGCGAACCGCGCACTCGCTGGTTCAGGCCCTGAGTGAGTTCAGCCCGCGCTTCTTCTTCATTTCGCCGCAGCACCTCGCCCTTCCCTCGTATCTGCTGGAAGATCTCCGGGAAGCCGGGGTGCCGTACCAGGAACTCACGAGCCTCGACGGTATTGTACCGGACCTCGACATCATGTACGTAACCCGCGTTCAGCGTGAGCGCTTTGTAGACCCTGAAGAGTACGAGCGGGTGAAGAACAGCTACGTTATCACGCCGGCGGTGCTGGAAGGAGCACAACCAACCCTGCGGGTGCTCCATCCCCTCCCCCGCGTCAACGAAGTCAGCACCGCGGTGGATCGGACCACCCACGCCTACTACTTCCAGCAGGCAGCAAACGGTGTGCCGGTCCGACAGGCAATTCTGGCGAAACTGCTGGGAACGGAGGGCACGAAATGAAGCAACTCAAGGTCGACGCGATCCGCAACGGAACGGTCATTGACCACATCCCGGCGGGGAAGGCGTGGCAGGTAGCCGAGATTCTGAAGATTCACGGATCGCAGATGCTGGTGGGCATGAACCTCGGCAGCAGGAAACACGGCCGCAAGGACCTCATCAAGATCGAAGATCACGAGCTGTCCAGCGACGAGGCAAACAGCATCGCGCTGATCGCACCCATGGCGTCCATCTCGATCATCCGCGACTACGAAATCGCCGAGAAGATTCCCGTTGCGATTCCCGAGGCCATCGCGGGGCTCATTCTCTGCCCCAACCCCGCCTGCGTGACCAACCTGGAACACATCAAAACGCACTTTGTCACCAGCCCGCAGCACGGTGACGGTCGCATTCGGGTACGATGCAGTTACTGTGAAAAGCGCTATCTCGTTGACGACGTGCGGATCAGCACCTGAGCCGCACGCCCCAAAGGGTCAGTACGCGCCGAAGCGGGTTCGGTAATCCCGCCGGATCTGCATCAGCTCACCGCTCAGGGTGGTTCCCTCGGTGGCGCTGATCCACTCGTACTTCACCAGTTCGCCGGGCACCTGATCGCTCACCCACCAGTGGTACTCGAACTCTTCCCCGGTCTCTTCGTCACGATAATCATACACGATATGATCAGCGTCAAAGGTGCCGGCACCTACGGTAATCCGAACGCGCTCTCGACGGTAGTCGCCAAAGTCGTCTTCCGTGGCGATGAAGTCGTCGTCGTAGTCACCGTCCCAATCTTCGTCATCAGTGTCCGAGGCAACGTCGGGATGGTCGAAGACACGGTGGCGAATCTCGCCGGTTTCGGGATCACGGAAGTAGACTTCCATTGCACGGAACTCCGCGTCAATCCGCGCCTCGTACTCCAGCTCACTCTCCTCGGACTGGTAACGGAGGTACCACCACGCGCTGCCGTCGGTGTTCCGCCGCAGCAGAGCGCGCTCCGCGTTCACCACGCTGGTGTCACGGCCCTCGCGCGCCCTGATCTGCCAGGTGGTCCCTTCGCCTTCCGCAAAGTCGTCGTATCCTGCTCCGTAGCCGCCCAGAAAGAACACCTGCGTGAAGGTGAGCTGGAAGGCGAGCGCGTCGGTCAACCCTGCGATATCTGCCATCATCCGTTCGGCGGGCCGTGAAAGGGCGGTACCCAGTGCATCCGACATCACCGCGTCCAGGGTGCCGCACCCGGTGAAGCCCACCACCAGCAGCATGGCAACTGCAATCAGACGCACCATGGTGCGTCGTTGTATTCCACTGCTCTGTTTCATCGTCTGCCTCCTTTCGATCTCGGCCTGACCCTAACCGGAAAGCTCGGTGATGTATCCGGTCATCTTCTCGATGCGGCGAGCGAGCTCATCCCGCTTCTCCCGCTCCTTCTGCACGATCTCCTCGCCGGCCTTCTCCAGAAAGCCGGCGTTACTCAGTTTCTTCTCGCTGGCCACGAGCTGACCGCGGGTTTTCTCCACCGCCTTGGTCAGCCGGGCTACTTCGGCGGCCACGTCGATCACGTCGCGAATGAACACGTAGGCCTCAAAACCGGTCCCCACCGCCGCGATACTCCCCGGTTCGGCGGGTGCAGCCCCGGAGAAGGTCAGGCGATCCGCCGTGGTCAGCATCCGAATCAAGGGGGATTGCTGCTCCAGAAAGGCCGCCGAAACAAAGCCCGCTTCGGTCCGTACGTGCACCGCTATCTCGCGCGACGGGGGAATGGTGAACTCACTGCGCAGGGTTCGCACCGCGCGCACCAGCTCCTGAAGCGCGGTCACGTCGCGGGCGACCTCGGGGGCACTGCGTTCTTCCTGAATGCGCGGATAGGGCGCCACGATGATGCTCTCTGACCGCGGTTCGGGGAACTCCGGCAGCTTCTGGTAGATCTCTTCGGTAATAAACGACAGAAAGGGGTGCAACAGCCGCAGACTCTCTTCCAGTACGTACATCAGGAGGCTCACCGCGCGATCCTTCTCCGCTTCGTCTTCGCTGTAGAGCGAGAGCTTGGAGGCCTCGATGTACCAGTCGCAGAAGTCGTTCCAGAAGAACTCGTATCCGGCGTTGCTTGCATCGTTGAAGCGGTACGCCTCCATGGCCCGGTGCGTCTCGGCAACCGCCTCGTTGAGTCGATGGAAGATCCATCGGTCGATGGGCTTCAGCTCAATCTCATCTCGGGGAAGGAGGGTGCGGCCCTCAAGGTTCATCAACAGATAGCGCGAGGCGTTCCAGATCTTGTTGGCAAACTTGCTGCCAAAGTGAAAGTCTTCCTCGTCGAGCAGAATATCCTGCCCCTTCGCTGCCAGAAACGCCAGCGTAAACTTCAGCGCGTCGGCGCCGAAGCGCGTGACGATATCCAGCGGGTCCATTCCGTTGCCCAGCGACTTGGACATCTTGCGTCCCTGTTTGTCCCGCACCAGCCCGGTGATGTAGATGTCGCGAAAGGGCACCTTCCCCATGAACTCCATGCCCGCCATGATCATGCGCGCGACCCAGAAGAAGATGATGTCGTACCCGGTGACCAGCGACGTGGTTGGGTAGAAGGTGGCGAGATCGGCGGTCTGATCGGGCCACCCCAGGGTGGAGAACGGCCAGAGCCACGATGAGAACCAGGTATCCACCACGTCTTCGTCCTGCCGCAGCGTCCGCCCCGCGTTCGCGGGGTCTTCGGTTGGATCGGTGCGCGAGACAATCATCTCGCCGGTCTCGTCGTCGTACCAGACGGGAATCCGGTGCCCCCACCAGAGCTGGCGGGAGATGCACCAGTCGCGGATGTTCTCGAGCCAGTTGGTGTAGGTGTTTTCCCAGCGCTGTGGGTAGAACTGCACCTCGCCGCGGCGCCACGCGCCCAGCGCCTTCTCGGCGAGCGGCTTCATCCTGACAAACCACTGATCCGAGAGAAACGGCTCGATGCGCGTATCGCACCGATAGCAGTGGCCGACCTGATGGCGATGCTCTTCATCCCGAATAAAGAGACCCGCTGCCTGCACGTCACGAATCACCGCTTTGCGTGCGTCGCGTACCGGCAGCCCGCGGTACGCCTCGGGGACGTTTTCGTTCAGTGTGCCGTCGGGGTTGAGAATATTGACCACTTCAAGCTCGTGCCGTCGGCCAATCTCCCAGTCGTTGGGGTCGTGGGCCGGAGTCACCTTGACCACGCCGGTACCAAACTCCATCGATACGTAGCTGTCGGCAACAATGGGAATCTCACGCCCCACCAGCGGCAGAATTGCGCGCTTGCCCACCAGGTGGCTGTAGCGGGTATCTTTGGGATTGACCGCCAGACCGGTGTCCCCAAGCATGGTCTCCGGCCGCGTGGTGGCAATCTCCACCTGCCCCGAACCGTCGGCGAGCGGATAATAATAATGATACATCCGCCCGTTGACCTCGGTGTGCTCCACCTCGTCGTCGGAGAGCGCGGTACCGCAGGAGCTGCACCAGTTGATCAGGTAGTTGCCGCGATAAATCAGGCCTCGTTCGTAGAGCGAGACAAATACTTCGCGCACGGCGGTGGAGAGTCCCTCATCGAGGGTGAAGCGCTCGCGGTTCCAGTCGCACGACGCACCGATCTTCTCGAGCTGTCGTGTGATGATGGCGTGGTGCTCTTCCTTGACCTTCCACGTCTCTTCCACAAACCGCTCACGGCCGAGTTCGCGCCGGTTCGTTCCCTTTGCCCGCAGCTTCTTTTCTACTACGTTCTGCGTCGCGATACCCGCATGGTCGGTACCGGGGACCCAGAGCGTCGGACGGCCGAGCATGCGATAGTAGCGAATCAGCACGTCCTGCAGACTGTTGTTCAGGCCGTGACCCATATGGAGCACGCCCGTTACATTGGGCGGCGGGATCACAATGACAAACGGGTTCTGGTCCGACGCGATCTTGGCCGGATCGGAGGGGGCGAAGTAGCCGCCTTCCTTCCACATCGCGTAGATCCGGTCTTCGAAGTCCTGATGATCAAATGTTTTTGCCAGCTCAATTGCCTTCATCAAACCGCCTCGTGTTGGGTGGTCGCACGCTGATGCCTGCGGTGCCGTTATCCTACCAGATTATCGCGACCAGACGCAACGGACGAAAAAAGTGGACAAATCGCCCGATTGATGGTAGACTTTTTTGATGTATAATTTATAATAAAGAATAGGCTGATCATAGAATTCCCGACAAGGAGCGCAGAGATGGAAATCACCGAAACCGCGAATCAGTATCTCACCTTCACCCTGGACAAAGAACAGTACGCCGTTGACGTTGCCAAGGTGAGAGAGGTACTCGAAGTACCCGACCTGACCAAGATTCCCCGGATGCCCGACTACATGATTGGAGTCATCAATATCCGCGGGCACGTCGTGCCGGTCATTGACCTGCGAACCAAGTTCGGTATGGAGCGAATTGAGCACACCGTGCGCACCAGTATTGTGGTCACCGAGATCGCATCGCAGGGGGATCTCATCACTATCGGCTGCCTTGCGGATTCCGTCCAGGAAGTGGTTGACATCACCAGCGACCAGATCGAAGATCCACCCAAGATCGGCACAACCGTCGACACCGATTTCATCGCCGGCGTAGGAAAGAAAGACGACCGCTTCATCATTATTCTGGACGTCGATCGGGTGTTTCGTGATGCCGAGCTCTCGGCGGTAGCCGGCAGTGTGCAGAAGAAAGCCGGTACGGAACAGCCGGCCGGGGTGTGAGGTCCGACGAGAACAACCAGTCAAAAGGGGGTGCCTGCGCCGCCCCCGCATTCGTGCACTTGACGAAACCCGGTAATTTTGCAGCATATCGTCCGTATGGCTGATAACGTCCTGGTAATTGTCGAGTCGCCGACGAAGGCGCGAACGATCAAGCGCTTTCTTCCGAGCAACTACACCGTTGAGGCGAGTGTCGGCCATGTGCGCGACCTCCCGCAAACCGCAGCCGACATCCCCGCCGCGCTCAAGAAAGAAGAGTGGGCGCGATTGGGGATCGATGTCGAACACGGCTTTGCGCCACTCTATGTAACGCCCAAGGGAAAGTCCAAGCTCATCAACGAGCTGAAGCGCAAGGTAAAGGCAGCCGATGCCATCCTGCTCGCTACGGACGAAGACCGCGAAGGCGAAAGCATCTCCTGGCATCTGGTTGAGGTCCTGAAGCCCAAAGCGCCGGTTCGGCGCATGGTGTTTCACGAGATCACCCGCGCGGCGATCGAGGAAGCCATCGACCGCTCCCGGGACATCGATATGCGCCTGGTCAAGGCACAGGAGACGCGGCGGATCCTCGATCGCCTCTACGGCTACACCCTCTCCCCGCTGATCTGGAAGAAGATCGCGTACGGGCTGTCCGCCGGCCGGGTGCAATCGCCGGGGGTGCGTCTCATCGTTGAGCGCGAACGCGAGCGAATCCGCTTCCGCCGCTCGGTCTACTGGGACCTTAAGGCGATGCTCTTTGCGCCGGACGATTCGGCCCGGCTGCGCTTCGAGGCAAAGCTTCTGAGCGTGGCCGGCAGACGGGTAGCCGGTACCAAGGACTTTGACTCCACCACCGGTGAGCTCTCCGGCAAGACGGACGTGCTGCTGCTCGACGAAGCGGCCGCGCGGGATCTGGAGGCGCGGCTTCGCGACCGTCCGTGGACGGTGAGCGAAGTCACCCAAAAAGAGACCACCTCGCGCCCCTCCCCTCCGTTCATCACCTCTACACTGCAGCAGGAGGGAAACCGGAAGCTCGGGCTCTCGGCCCGCGAAACCATGCGCGCGGCGCAGCGTCTCTACGAAGAGGGGCTCATCACCTATATGCGGACCGACTCGCCCCACCTCTCATCCGAGGCCATCGGGGGAGCCCGCAGCAGCGTAGAAGAACTCTACGGCGCCGACTATCTCTCCCCGGAGCCGCGGCAGTTCACCTCCAAGTCCAAGGAAGCGCAGGAAGCGCACGAGGCGATCAGACCGGCGGGGGCAACCTTTGTGCACCCATCAAAGACCAGCCTTACCGGCAAGGAGCGCGCCCTCTACGAGATGATCTGGAAGCGCACCCTGGCAACCCAGATGGCGGATGCTCGAAAGCTCCAGGTCAGCGCCCGCATCGGCGTGGAGGACTGCATCTTTGCCGCATCGGGCAGCCGGATCCTGTTTCCCGGCTATCTGCGCGTCTACGTCGAAGGCAAGGACGATCCGGATCTGGCGCTTGACGACAAGGAAGTGCTGCTTCCTGACCTGAACGAAGGGAAAAGCGTCTCCGTTGACTCTCTGGAGTCGCTCTTCCACGAGACCAAGCCCCCGGCCCGATACACCGAGGCGTCCCTCGTGCAACGGCTGGAGAAAGAGGGCATTGGACGGCCGTCAACGTACGCGACCATCATCAGCACCCTCTACGAGCGGGGATACGTGCGTCGTCAGGGTTCCGCCCTGGTGCCCACCTTCACCGGTTTTGCCGTCATTCAGCTGATGGAGCTCCACTTTCACTCGCTCATCGACTACTCATTCACCTCCGAGATGGAAACGGCCCTGGACGAAATTGCCGTCGGCGAGCGTGACCATCTGGAGTATCTCAACTCCTTCTACCTCGGCGCCGACGGTCTGAAAGAGCAGGTCAACCGACGGGAAGGAGAGATCAAGCCCGAAGCGTCGCGCACCATCATCCTGCCCCAGCTTGACGACGGCACCGAGATCAAGATTGGCCGATACGGCGCGTATATTGTCCACCACACCAGCGATGGGGAACCGGTGCACGCATCCATCCCCGAAGAGGTCGCTCCCGCCGATCTGAGCGAAGAAGAGATCGCACAACTGATCGAGCTGCAGAAGAACGGTCCGGTTCCCATTGGGGAAGACCCCGAAACGGGCCTGAACGTCTACTGCCTGGTTGGGCGGTATGGGCCCTACGTGCAGCTTGGCGAAGTAACCGAAGAGCAACCCAAACCGCGGCGGGCGGCCATTCCTCCCGACCAGCGAGCAGCCGAGATCTCGCTTGAGCTCGCGCTCAAGCTACTCAGCGTCCCTCGAACCCTCGGTTCCCACCCGGATACCGGGAAAGACGTTGTGGCCAACGTAGGGCGGTTTGGGCCCTACGTGGTGCACGACGGTGAGTTTCGATCGTTGAAGAAAGATGACGACGTCTATACCGTCTCCCTCGACCGGGCGCTCGAGCTGCTGGCCGAAGAAAAGAAGGGCCGCGGCGGCCGCTCGCGAACCCTCAAGGACCTCGGCAAGGACCCCAAAAGCGACAAAAAGATCGTCGTCTACGATGGTAAGTACGGCCCCTACATCAAGTTTGGAACCAAGAACATCAGTCTTCCTGACGACAAAAAGAGCGAAGAGGCGGTGGCAGCGCTGACCCTCGACGAGGCCGTTGCCATCATCGCAGCGGGTAAGAAGCGATAGGAGGCACACATGGGCAACAACTACGGAATCGGACTCGACTACGGCACAAACTCGGTGCGTGCGGTCATTGTAAACACCGCCAACGGCGAAGAGATCGCAACCAGCGTGTGGAACTACCCGCACGGCGAGGCGGGGATCATTCTCGATGCCAAAGACCCCAACCTTGCGCGGCAGCACCCACAGGACTACCTCGACGGCGCCGAAGCGGTCATCCGTGACGCCCTCTCCACCGCCGCCGAAACCCCGGGATTCAGCCCGGAACAGATCATCGGCGTGGGAGTGGACACCACGGGAAGCACCCCCATGCCGGTAGCCGCGGACGGCACCCCGCTGGCCTTCACCGACGCCTATCGCAACCATCCTGCCGCCATGGCGTGGCTCTGGAAGGACCACACCTCCGCCACCGAGGCCGAGGAGATTACGGCCCACGCCCGGACCCACCGCCCCCAGTTTCTGGCAAAGTGCGGCGGCATCTACTCGTCGGAGTGGTTCTGGTCCAAGATCCTGCGCTGCCGCCGGGCAGCCAAAGAGGTCTTTGACGCGGCGTTTACCTGGATCGAAATTGCAGACTGGATCCCGGCCGTACTCTGCGGTATCGCCAACCCCGCAGACGTGAAGCGGGGCGTGTGCGCCGCGGGCCACAAGGCGATGTTTCACCGCGACTGGGGAGGCTATCCCGACACGGAATTTCTCTCCGGTCTCGATCCCGAGCTCGCCCGCGTCCGCGCCTCGCTTCCCGACACCACCTATACAGTGGACCAGGCTGCCGGCACCCTCTCCGACGAGTGGGCGAAGCGAACGGGTCTCCGCGCGGGCATTCCGGTGGCGGTGGGAGCCTTTGACGCCCACCTCGGCGGCGTTGGCTCGGGAATCAAGCCAGGCGTTCTGGTGAAGATCCTGGGAACCTCAACCTGCGACATGATGGTGGTGCCCGAGGCCACGCCCCCGGCGGACATTCCCGGCCTCTGTGGCATTGTGCCCGGCTCGATCCTCCCCGGCTATTACGGCCTGGAGGCGGGGCAGAGCGCTGTGGGCGACATCTTCAACTGGATGGTCAATTCCATCAAACCCGGTGGCGCCGAGGCCGGAAGCCACGAAGCGCTCACGCGCGAGGCCGAGAAACTCGTTCCCGGCCAAAGCGGTCTCCTGGGCCTCGACTGGCACAACGGGAACCGCACCGTGCTGGTGGACGTCCGACTCACCGGAACCCTGCTGGGAATGACGCTGTACACCCGCCCGGCTGAGATCTACCGCGCCCTGGTGGAGTCAACCGCCTTTGGCGCCCGCGTGATCATGGAACGATTTGAAGAATACGGCCAGGCGGTCACGGAGATTGTGAACTGCGGCGGTATCTCGGTGAAGAACCCGATGGTGATGCAGATCTACGCCGACATCATGAACCGGCCGCTGAAGATCGCGCGCAGCACGCAGACCCCGGCAGTGGGCTCGGCAATGGCCGGGGCGGTGGTCGCGGGCAAGGCGGCCGGCGGGCACGACGGCTTTGACGCAGCGATCGCCGCCATGACGGGAACCCTCGATCGGGTCTTTACCCCCATTCCCGAGAACGCACGGGTCTACGAGCGCCTCTATCGGCTCTACCGTCGCGTCCACGACGCCTTCGGCGTGAAGGGCTCGTCGGATGATCTTTCTGACGTCATGAAGGAGCTGATCGCAATTCGGGCGGAGGCGCGAGCGACCGGTTAACGGGTTGATTGCACGGCGGAGGGCACACTCCGCCGCCTCGCAGAAGCAGCGCGTCAGCTGATGCGGCGTTGATCGCGCCGGGCGCGCTCGATCTTCTGCATCTTGCGGTAGTAGTTGGCCTGCTTGGCGACCTCTTCGACGTCGGTTACCACGATACGGTTCTCGGTGGCCTTGATCTTGGAGTTGCGCAGCAGTTCGCGAACCGTCTGCGTGCCTTCGGCCATCGGGAGTCCAACCATGTTGATCAGTTCTCGCGTGCCAAACCCGAAGGTGTAACTCTCTCCGCTGCGAATGGTGACCCGCGCTTTTTCGAGCTGTATCAACAACGCATCGTAGAGTTTTCCCACCTTGTCGGTGAGCAGGGTGTTTGCCAACTGCTTGTAGATGAACCAGATCCGCTCCGCGAGAAGCGTGGTGAGCCGTGCGATGATCTGCGGTTGAGAGGTCACCATGCGGGCGAAGTTTTCCTTGTTGACCGCAAGCAGCACCGAGTCTTCGAAGGCAACGGCAGACGCTGACCGCGGCTTGTTCTCAATCAGGGACATTTCTCCAAAGATATCTCCCTGTTTGAGAACGGCGAGCAGCACCTCGTTGTCATTGACAATCTTGGTGATCTTGACGCTTCCCTTCTGAATAATGTAGAGCTCCTTCCCGGGCATGGTCTCCGAAAAGATCATGGTGTCCTTGGGATAGGTGCGGGTAAACGCCTGCTCATCGCCGTCGAGGTAGACCGCCTTTGCGTACGGCTTGATCTTCATGAGCCGCTCGCGCGACACCTGCACGTTTTCACCCTGGGGGCAGTACTTGATGTACTGGTAGTAGGCGTAGTACGCGAGGTTGTACTGGTTCTGTCGCGCGTAATACTCGGCCACGAAGAAGAGATGATTGAGGTCAGCCTCCACCGAGTCCTTGAAGGTGATGCGGGCAAGCGCCTCGTCGAGGTACCGCATGCGTCGAGAAAACCCCTCGATGATCTTCATCGCAACCGGAGTGTTTTTCTCGATCAGCAGATGGTAGTTGTCCTTGTGTACGGCAATGAGAGAGACGTCGGTCAGGGCCTGCGCGGTCTCGATATGGCTGTGAGAGGACATGGTGGACACAACACCGAAGAAGTCGCCCGGTCCGAGGACGTTGCCGCCCTCTTCCTCAACCACCTCAACCTCTTTGCTGATGCGTACCTTGCCGGAGCGGATGATGAAGAAGTAGTCGGCGTTTTGTTTCCCTTCAACAACGATGTACGCACCCTTGTTGAAGTTCACCATCGATAGCTGTAATGGGCTGCTCATACCTCTCCCGACCGCGGTCCTTCTGTAGTATACGAACCGCCTTCCGGCTTTGTCAATGAAGCCTCGGGCCAGTACGCATAACCAAGTATTATCCCATCGACAGCGAGTTCACAACCGAAGGGACGTCCTTGTTTCCACTATCGGTTCATTTCCCCGGTGCGACGAGGGGGAATTGCTCCGCGAACGCGCGTACCCGATCACGGATACGCGGGATATTCGGATTATCGGCGCCACCGGAGAGCACCTCGAGGATAAAGCCGCCAACCGTCTGCATATCGGCTTCGGTGAGCCCGCGCGTGGTCAGCGCCGGAGTCCCCAGGCGAACGCCCGACGTCACCAGGGGGCTGCGCGTATCAAAGGGAATTCCGTTCTTGTTTGCCGTGATATTTGCCTCGTCCAGGAGAACCTCAGCTTCTTTGCCGGTCAGCCCGAAGCCGGTCACGTCGATGAGCATGAGGTGGTTGTCGGTGCCTCCGGATATCACGCGCGCGCCACCGTCGGCAAGCACCCCGGCGAGGGCCTTCGCGTTGGCCACAACCTGCTTCTGGTAGGTCACAAACGAGGGGTGGAGCGCCTCGTGAAAGGCCACCGCTTTAGCGGCGATGATGTGCATCAACGGACCACCCTGAATCCCCGGCATGACCGCCGAGTCGATGATCTCCGAGTAGCGCTTGGTGCGCCCCGACTTGGCCGCCACGATGCCGAGGCTGTTCTCGTCATCGCTCCCCATCAGGATCATTCCGCCGCGCGGTCCTCGCAGGGTCTTGTGGGTGGTGGTGGTGGTAAAATGGGAAGCCTTGATCGGACTGGGATGAACCCCTGCGGCCACCAGTCCGGCAAAGTGAGCCATGTCGGTCAGGAGAAAGGCGCCCACCTCGTCTGCAATCGCGCGAAACCGCTCGAAATCCCAGAGGCGCGGATAGGCGGAGGCTCCGGCGATGAGGAGTTTTGGTCGGTTTTCCCGCGCAATCCGGGCGACCTCATCGTAATCGATGGTCTGGGTCTCGCGGGTAACGCCGTAGCTTACGACCTTGTAGAGACTTCCCGAAAAGTTGACCGGACTTCCATGGGTAAGGTGCCCCCCGTGCGCGAGGTCCATCCCCATGATCGTGTCTCCGGGCTTCAGGATGGAGAAATAGACCGCCATGTTGGCCGAGCTGCCCGAATGCGGCTGCACGTTGGCGTAGGCCGCATCAAAGAGCTTTTTGGCGCGATCGCGGGCGAGGTTCTCGGCGAGGTCCACGTATTCGCACCCGCCGTAGTATCGTGCGCCGGGGTATCCCTCGGCGTATTTGTTGGTAAGCACTGATCCCGCAACCGCTCGGACCGCGTCGGAGGCAAAGTTTTCCGATGCAATCATTTCCAGTTTTGTTCGCTGCCGCTCTTCTTCCTGATGGATAACCTGGGCGAGCTCGGGATCAACGTTCTGAAGGGGATTCAAGGCAAGGCTCCTCACACGAGATGACGTGAGCATAAGGTAGGAGAAATGCCTTCCACTGTCAAGAATCGGGTTGGTTCAGGGCTGCTCACCAAGGACCGTGAGATCGAGCCAGCGGCTTCGGTAACCCACCAGATTCCCAACCGCCTCTTCGTAGTGGGTCTGCAGCGAGAACAGCTCGGGAACATCGCGTCGTCGGCCGTCAACGTGAAGGTTCCGCCCGATGAGCAGGCCGGGAGAAAACGTGATCCGGCCCGAGTCGAGATTGCCAAAGAAGAATGTTCGCAGATTGGACCGCTCAGGCAGGCGTTCAGCGTGCATTCCGTCTCCCAGAGCCGGATCGGCCGGCACCCAACCGAAGTCCTGCAGAAAGAACTCAACCCAGTAGTGACGGATCGGAACGAGCTCGGTGTCGATGACATGCCCGGCCACCACCCGGGACGGGACTCCCGCCGCGCGCAACAGCGCCGCGTAGAGCGTCGCGTAGCTGTAGGAATTCCCCGTGCGCGCTTCAACCGCCTGTACCGGCCGCGTACTGGCTTCCCGGTGCACCGGCTGCAGACGGTCCAACACCCAGTTGTAGAGTGCCTGCGCCTTGAGATAGGGATTGGTGATGCGGCCGGTGACCTGCCGCGCGGTATTGACAATAACCGGATCCGCAACGGGGAGGATGGCACTCTCGGCGAGGTACTTCTGCAGAAATCGGTCGTCGATCGTATAACGCACCGGGACCCGGTTTGCATCGATCTCGGTAGTTACGGCGTACCGATCAAAGAGCACCGTGGCAGACAGACCCGCGCGGCCTCCCGGCGCGAGCCCCGAGAACTCGTGCACCGTCAACCCCGCGAGGTCCTCAAAGAGCGGGGCTCCCGTGCGTGCAAGCACCTGCACGTTGCGCTGTTCGGGAAGCGACTGTACCATCGGTTTCCAGATGTAGAGCCGGTTCCAGGATCCGAGCTCCGGATCGACCGCGATTTCATCGATCTCGATGGCGTAATGCACGGCAAAACTTCGACGATCGTGAAACGTCTTGCGACCAACCGTCTGCTCTACGCGCAGACTCATCGGGGGGCTGGTCCCCTTGTCGGTCTGGACCACTACCGGTCCCGTAGCCGCACCATTGGGCACCCGCACGCGAATCACGCGCTCAGACCAGAATTCGTACACGTAGTCGGTGACAATACCCGCGATACTCCCCGTCTGTGCGACAATGCGGCCCGGGTTGTCTGCACCCTCGGCCTCCCACGCGAAGAGCACACGGCTATTCTTGCGATTCTCACCGAAGCGGCGGCCGTGGATGGTGACGACGTTCCCGACCCGCGAAGACTCGGGATCGATGCGCGTAATCACCGGGCGTCCCGGCTGAGGGACGGGAGCAATACGCTCGGGAAGGTGGTCGCCGTTGGTGAAGAGCACGCCGTTGCTGCGACCGTTTGCCGTGTGGACGTAGACCAGCCCGGAGATCACTTCCGCGGGAAGACGAACTCGAATGCGGCGATCAGACCACTCGAGGTAGGCCGACGCGGTCGGCGTCCGACCCGAAATCCGCACACTGTTGCGGCTGCGCTCGGACCCGAAGTTCCGACCCGTGATGGTCACCACGTCGCCCGGCCGCCCGATCTCGGGTGTAATCGACTCAATAACCGGCGGACTGCTGGAGACGCGAATCACCAGTAAGAGCGCTGCTACGAGCACGAGAAAGAAGAAACCAATCAGGAATCCGGCGCTCCGGAAGAATGCGAGAGGATTGCGAACCATAGGACTCATCGAGCTCCTATTCTATTCGCTTGCCGTACGAAAGGGAACTACCCTGACCTCGATCTCGATGTTAAAGGGATTCCCGTTGGTGGCGTCGATCTCGGCACGCGCACCCAGGGGGAAGAACACTACCGGCTCACCAAGGGTGATCGGCATGGTAGAGAAGGTGGTGCGGTACTGGACGTCGGAGGGGTCGACGGTCACCCAGGTTTCGCCCCGGGCGACCAGAACAAGCCGGTCGCTCTCCTCCTGGATGGGCGTGAACTGCACCTGCACCACAACGTTACTCCCGTCGAGGCGAACCGAGACCGCCCGCCCCGAAATGGTAACGCGCGACACCTCCATGTTCCACATCGTCACCTCACCGTTCTCGGTGATGCGTGCAACGATGTGTACGCTGAGGGCCTGCTCCGCCAACAGCCGCATGGCCTCCTCGAGGTCATTGGCCGCGGCACCCGCCGTGACTGCCAGAAACAGCGCAGCGGGGAGTACTCGTCGTACGGTTGATGTCATTCGCATGGTCAGTATCATCCGCGCTCTTGTGGTCATTCGCGACCGGCGGATGCCCCCGAGTGTGTTTCGTCGTCAGTGGATGTTGGGTTCTCCAACGGAACAATTACCGGTTCACGGCGCCGATAATCGGCAGCCCGAACCAGCTGCGGTTCTCCAAAAATCCCAAACGTAGCGCTATCCGGCAAGGTAACGGTCAGCTCACCAACCGTTTCACCCGCGTTGATCACGCGCAGGAGCTCTTCGATGCTGATTTCTCCAATCCGCACTACAAGCTCATTACCAGCCGATGAGGCAATCTCGTTGGGCCCCACGGTGGCCCGCGCGGTAAACCAGAGCAATCCGCCGGCCAGCAGCATCAGCAGGGAAGCCGCGGCAGCCGCAACCGGAACCGGGAGCGCGACACGACGGCGCCACAGCGGAACCGGTCGCCGCACCAGCGGCATATCGGCGATGCGTTGCCACACGGCTTGCTTGGACGCTGCGAAATCGGGTTCGGGGTCGGAATGAAGCATACGACGGCCCTCGCAGAGTTGGGCGTACACCGCTGCGCACTCCGCATCATTCTGCAGCTCGTCGGCGATTCGCTCTTTCCAGGGTGAGGGTACCTCGCCATCGAGGTACGCGGACAACAATTCGCGATCAGGGCACATAGACGTCGCCCTCCTTGAGCACCTCGGCCAGTCGTTCACGGGCTCGGAAAACCCGTACTTTGACGTTTCCTTCGGTGATTCCCAGGACTGTTGCGATCTCTTTGTAGTTCAGGTCGCCGTACTCCTTCATGATCAGAACGGTTCGCAAACCTTCCGGAAGCCGGTTCAGCGCGTGCTGCACCGCCTTGGACGATTCCGCCTTCAGCACTTCGGTTTCCCCGGACACTTCGCGGGGGGCGGGTTCACGAAAGACGCGCTCGTAGGCACGACGTTCCCTCCCCCTGCGCTTTTGCAGATTCAGTGCGAGGTTTTTCGCAACGCGAATCAGCCAGTACCTGGCCTGTTCGGAATCCGGGATGGTGTCCATCCGCTCATAGAACCGAATGAACGCGTCCTGACAGACTTCCTCGGCACTGTCGAGGTCACCGGTAATTCGATACACGATCCGTACGATGATCGGGAAGACCTCGTCGTATACGTGCTGAAAGTGTCGTGTGTGCGAATCCCGCCAACTCATAGGGTAAACAACTCAAACCGCCGCTTCGTTACAGCGATTTGCGCATTTTTTTCCATATTGTGCCGTCCGGACGATCCTCGAGCACAATGCCACGCGCGACCAGCTCATCACGAATTGAGTCGGCGCGGGAAAAGTCGCGATTTGCGCGCGCCGCAGCGCGCTCGGCGATCAGCGATGCAACTTCGGCCGCCAGATCGGTGTCCTCACTCTCCTCGGCGACGTCGAGCAGCCGCAGTCCCAGGACCTGATCCATCGCCGCAACCTGACGCAGCCGGTCGATCGCCGGCAGCGAGTGGTCTTTCAGCAGCCCCCACAACTCGGCGAGACCACGGGAGGTGTTGAGATCGTCACAGAGGTTCTCCCGGAAAGCCGTTGCGTAGCCTCCCGACCAGTCCGCGGAGACGGCTTCCGCCGCGTCACCGGCCTCACGGCGCAGTTGCGCGATCCGCTCCATCAGTTTGTGCCGCGCGTTCTGCGAGGCCTGCAGCGATTCAAAGCTGAACTGCAGCTGGGTCCGGTAGTGACCGCCGAGACAGAAGTACCGGTAGTCCAGCGGGTCAAACCCTTCGTCTTCCAGCTTGGCGAGGGTAAGAAAGCCACCTCTGGACTTAGACATCTTGCCCGAATCCATCACCAGAAACTCGCCGTGCACCCAGTATTTTACCCACGGTTTGCCGGTAGCCGCCTCGGTCTGGGCGATCTCGTTGGTGTGGTGGACGGAGATGTGGTCGATACCGCCGCAGTGGATGTCAAACTGGTCACCAAGATAGTGCAGACTCATGGCGCTGCACTCGATGTGCCAGCCCGGATAGCCCCTCCCCCACGGCGAGTCCCACAGCATCGACTGATGCTCAAACTTGCTGCGGGTGAACCAGAGCACGAAGTCGTGCGGGTTGCGTTTGTTGGCATCTACCTCGATGCGGGCGCCCGCCTTGAGCTCCTCAAGATCCAGAAGAGCGAGCTTTCCGTACTCGGGAAACTTCGCAATGTCAAAGTAGACGTTCCCTCCGGCGACGTAGGTATAGCCGCCGCGCTCAAGGGTTTCGATTAATTCGATCATCTGAGGGACATGATCGGTCGCCTTGCAGCAGACCGACGGCTCGACGATGTTGAGTTTCTGTGTATCCTCAAAGAAGCGCTCGGTGAAGAAGGCCGCGATATCCCAGACGGAGCGTTTCATCTCGCGGGCGCTGCGCTCCATTTTGTCTTCGCCGTCGTCGGCGTCGTCGGTCAGATGTCCCACATCGGTTACGTTCATCACGTGATAGACCTCGTACCCGGCCATCTCCAGGGTGCGGCGCAGGAGGTCTTCAAAGATGTAGGTGCGGAGGTTCCCGATGTGGGCGTAGTTGTAGACGGTGGGGCCACAACAGTACATGCCAACCTTGTCGGGCGAGGTGGGCTCGAAGTCTTCGAGCGAGCGCGTCAAGGTATTGTACAGCCGAAACCCCATACCGGTGGCCTCCTGATTGAGTTGTGGAAAGAATGTGGCACTTTCGCTACTATGTTTCCAATGCCGAGCGTAAAGAAAATCGAGGGAAAGATCAACATTCGCGGCTCCCTCCGCGAAAAAGAGCCGATGGCGGCGCACACCACCTTTCGGGTTGGCGGCCCCGCCGACCTCTTCGCCGAGCCCGCCGACGCAGATGACCTCGCCACGCTCTTTGCGGTCTGTCGAGACGAAGGCATTCCTGCCTTTGTACTGGGGGGCGGGGCAAACATCCTTGTCTCCGACCGCGGAATCCGGGGGATGGTCATCGACATGTCCCGGTTCAACGCCCTGTCGATCGACGGCGAGACGCTGACGGTGGGCGCGGGGCTTCCCGTGAGCGACGCAGCCGCGTGGTGCGCAGACCGCGGCTACGCGGGAATCCACTTCCTCTACGCAATGCCGGGAAGCGTCGGCGGCGCCGTCTGGATGAACGCGCGCTGCTACGATGGCGAGGTTTTTGACGTGCTGGATTGGGTCGATCTGCTGTCACGCGACGGCACCGAACGCCGCTACGTACCGGTGGCCGACGATTTTGCCTACAAGGTGTCTCCCTTTCAGTCCGACGACGCGGTTATTCTGCGCTGCGGCATCCGGCTGACCGCTCAGGAACCGGACTCCGTGTGGGAACAGATGCGCAGCTACCAGGCGGACCGCGAGTCCAAGGGGCACTTCGCCGCGCCGTCGGCGGGATCGATGTTCAAGAACGACCGTGCCTTCGGCGCACCGAGCGGGGTCATCATCGATCGCCTCGGGTTGCGCGGGTTTCGCGTTGGCGGCGCCCAGGTGTCGCCGCGCCACGCCAACATCATCATCAACGCCGGCACGGCCACCGCAACCGACATCGACCAGCTGGCAACCCACGTGGAGGAGGCGGTCTTCACCGCGTTTGGCTTCCGTCTGGAACGGGAGGTGCTGCGCGTGGGCGACTGGACCGATGCCGCGTCGTCAGAGACAGGCTGAAGCTGAACGGAACACGGCCGTCCTCCACCAGCTCGTAGGCCGTCACCGAGTCGATGGTGGCGACGCGGCCCGATAGCTCAAAGCCACCGCCCCGGACGCCCATCTCCAGACGCCCGCCGAATTCCGGCACCCCGTGAGCCGCTGCATCAACCAGCATCCGGCCCTCGCCAAAAAAGGTGCGGCCACGGTATCCCATCACCACTTCTCCGCGATCGCGGTCTGCGATCCCATCTCGCTCACGCCGCTCCAACCGTACCCGGGCACGCGCCGCGCCCACCCGAATGCCCCCTATTGCCTCAACGGTACGCGTGCAGACCCAGCGCCCGCGATCGTCACGGGTCGAGACCCACCCCCCTGCCACGGCCGAGCTGAGGCGAAGACGGCCGCGGCCGTGCTCCGCGACTCCCACCGCCAGCCGCTGATCGCGGCGCACCGTTCCCACGCGCTCATCGCGCAAGGGTGCCCGACCGACGCGCTCGCCCGCGGCCGCCTGCGCGTAGAAACCCCGAGTGCGGCCCACCCGCGTCGTTCCCCCGGTATACCGCTCATCACGAGAGAACCGTCCATCGGTCTGTGCGTACTCCCTTCCCACCCAGCTCCCCACAACCGCTGCACGCACCACCGTACCACGGTGTTCCAGCCGGACCCGGCCGCCCGGCGCCGCGGCAACCAGCCCTCCTCCCGACAAAAAGCCCGCCGCCGACGCGCCGGAGCGGCCGCTGCGGACGGTGAGTTCGAGCGCCGCCTGCTCCACCGTACCACCGGGAAAGCGCGGATACTCGGTGTACCAGCTCTCATCGAGCCGTTCGCCGTCGGGAAAGGCGCGAACCACGGTCGCCGCCAGCGTCAGCGCACCCCGCGTAAACGAGCCGTGTGCACCAACCAGCTCCGGCCGCTCATCCTGCATCACCACCAGGAGCGCCGGAGCAGCTCCCCACGGCCGCACCTGCAGCCCATACCGTCGGACCGGCTCCAGCGCGGTTTCCAACCGGAGGCCGGTTTCCTCACGGTAGACGGTGGAGTCGGCGGTGTAGCGTGTGGGGCGGTTCATCTCGCGGATCAGGCCGTTTACCGTGACCGGTCCCGCCACCAGCTGCGGAGTCGAGAAACCGAGTGCGACAAACTCCCCTGCGCGGCCATGACCCGCCGCGGCGAGAGCCCGGGTTGATCCGGAGTCCAGGAGAATGCGGTGTTCAAACCCCGAGGTGGTTCCATACCGGTTCAGCGTGCGCAGGAGCGGTTCCTGACCGCTGAGGGAAACCGCTGCAAGCGCTCCGAATACCAGCAGGAACGCAACCTGAGCAAAAAACGGTTGTCGCATCATACCCCTATCAACGGGGCGAAAGATCCGTGTGCTTGCGTGTCAGCGAAAAAGATCGCACAAATCGCTTACGTTTCGTCGGGAACAATACGCCGGCACGATCCCCGCACCGAGATATGGGACGGCAAGACGATGTGGGAGGGCTCTTGGGGCGTGTCCCCGGTAAGCCGATCCATGATCAGCGATGCCGCGGCCGAGCCCATTCCGGCCGCGGGAAGGGCAACGGTGGTAAGCGGGGGGTTGAGATAGCGGGAGAGGTGATCGTCGTCAAACCCCACGATTGAGATGTCGTCGGGGACCGTCAGTCCAGCGTCACGCGCGGCACTCAACGCGCCGTAGGCGATCACGTCGTTTCCTGCGAAGACCGCGGTGGGCCGCGGTTCGGTCTCGAGCAGCTCCATCATGGCCGCGTACCCGCTGCGCTCCGAGAAGTCTCCGTAACGCACCAGTGCATCGTTGACATCAAGGCCCGCCGCCGCCAGGGCGTCCCGGTATCCAAGGTGGCGCGCCTGAGAAGCGGCGTAGACGAGGGACGCGTGGGTGATCATGGCGATCCGGCGGTGCCCCAGGTCGATCAGATAGGTAATCAGTTCCCGCGCCGCCGCGGTGTTGTCCACGTAGACCTGATCGATCAAAACGTCCGGGAGATGATCCATGGCAACAACGGGAAACCGCGCTTCCACCAAATCGGTGAGCGCGGGATCGTTTTCATGGGCATTGATGAGCACGATGCCGTCGACGCCGTCGTGGCGCGCAAGCGACAGGTAGCTTTCTTCGGTAAGCGTAAGCGGATGAATCAGCAGTCGCGCCCGGTTGCGGTTGATGGTCTGCGCCATGCCCTCCACGGTGCGCACGATGAAGGCATCGGTATAGACAAACTGTGAGTGGCAGATGTAGAGCCCGATGGTGTTGTGCCGCACCATCGCCAGCCGACGGGCATCCTCGTTGGGGGTGTACCCGAGGCGAGACGCCTCGGAGAGCACGCGCTGCCGCGTTGCCTCCGAGATGTTCTTGCCGGGTGTGTTGTTCAGCACAAACGACACGGTAGTGCGCGATACGCCCGCCGCCTGTGCCACATCTTCTGCTGATACCCGTCGCTGCTTCACGTGGTTCCTCTGTCGGGGCATGGCGTCCTGACGACGCCCTATCCCTTGACCGATCCTGCCATCATTCCGCGCACAAAGTACCGTTGCAACGCAAAGAATACAATCAGGGGCATGATCATGGACAGGAACGCGCCCGCGGTCAGAACGTACCACGCCTGCCCGCGCGAACCAACCAATTCCGACAGACGCGTAGTCACTACGGCCACATCAACTCGCGTTCCCAGAAAGATGAGGGCGACCAGCAGGTCGTTCCAGACCCAGAGAAACTGAAAAATCGCAAACGATGCAATCGCAGGCACCGAGACCGGCAGGACCAGGTAGATGAACTTGGTCATCGGTGTGGTACCGTCCACCTCGGAGGCCTCGATGAGCTCTCGCGGTATCTGGGAGATATAGCCGTAGAGCAGATAGGTGGCGAGCGGCAGACCAAAGCCGGTATGCGCGAGCCATATCCCGAGGTAGGTGCCCGCCAGACCGGTGTCGTTGTAGAGCCGGAACAGCGGGAGCAGCGAGGTCTGCAGCGGCACCACCATCAGGCCAACTACCAGGATGAAGAGCAGCCGTCGGCCGAGAAAGTTCATCCACGCGAGACCGTAGGCAGCGAATGCCGCTATGGTGATGGGAATGACCGTTGCCGGTATCGTAACCAACAGGCTGTTGGCAAACGCTGTTCCCATCTGGTCCTCGGTGAGTACGCGCAGATAGTTTCCAAGAGTCCAGAAACCTTGCGAGAAGGGATGGAACACCGCGGTCCACCAACCAGTGGAGTTGATCGCCTCCGGCGTGCGAAACGAGCTGATCAACAGGCCAAAGGTGGGAATGGTCCAGATGACCACAATTGCTACAACGGAGAGATTGAGCAACACCTTGCTGGTTATTTCTTCCGGACGGAGCTTTCGCTTCTGAATTACCAAAGAGTCTGCCATACCGCCCCCCTCACGCCTTGTTCAGCTTACGGATGTTGTGAATCATTACCGGCGTCACCGCGATGAAGATGATGACTGCGAGTGCGGCTCCCCGTCCGTACGTACCCTGGATGAACATCTGGTTGTACATCATGTTTGCCAGCACCTCCGTATTAAACCGGCCACTGGTCATCACAAAGACGACGTCGAACACTTTCAGCACCAAAATCACGATGGTAGTGGTCACCGTCAGAATTGCGCCACTGATAAACGGAATAATGACCTGAAAAAAGACGCGGAACTCGCCGGCGCCGTCGATGCGGGCCGCCTCGAGCAGGCTTCCCGGCACTCCCTTGACCGCCGATGAGAGAATAACCATCGCGAATCCGGTCTGCAGCCACACCATGATGACGATCAGAAAAAAGTTGTTCCACGGCTCGAGCCGGAGCCAGCCAACTGGGTCTCCACCCATGGCCACAACGATGGCGTTGAGCAGTCCGATCTGGGCACCAAAGGGGGCACGATAGTAGATGAAGCGCCAGATGACCGACGCGCCGACAAAGGATATCGCCATGGGCAGAAAAATCAGCGACTTGGCGATCTTCTCCCACCGGATGCGGTCCACCAGCACCGCGATGACCAGCCCAATCGAAACCGAGAACAGCGGCACGAAGATCAGCCAGAGCAGGTTGTTGCGCAGGGCAATCAGCAGAGCCGGGTCGGTGAACGCGCGCACGTAGTTCTGCAGTCCAAAGTTCTGCGGGGTACCGCCCCGGGTGAAGTCAAAGAAACTGATATAGACCGTGCGGATGGTCGGATAGATGATGTAGACCAGCAGCACCAGGAAGGCGGGTGTGATGAATACGTAGGGTCTCAGGATTTCCCGGAGCTTGACGGGCATCTGGGCCACCAGATGGTCTGCCGTCAGAAACAGCGCCCAGATACCTCCTACACCGACAACCATCGCGACAACCGCGATGAGGAGCCGGGGAGCCGTCGCTGCGCGCATGAAATGGAAACTCCACGCAAACACCACAACCAGTACTACTGCAACCGCCAGGCTCAGCAGGACCTGTACCGTCCGGTTTTTCTGAATTACCGCGTCACTCATACGTCCTCCGAAGGGGAGCGAAAAAATTGGCAGGGCACCACCCGGCACCCTGCCTCTGTATCACCGGGAAACTCAGCGTCCCGGCCAGCTCGCATCGATGTTCCGCAGGGTCTGCTGCAGCGGAACGTTGGGATAGTTGTTCACGTAGTTGGTGATCTCCGACCAGAACGATCCGGCACCAACGGGACCAGGCATCAGGTCCGATCCGTCGAAGCGGAAGGGATCTGCGTTTGCGATGATCTCAGCGAAGCGACGATCGATGTCGGTTGGATACCAGTCAAGGTCGGCGTCGCGATGGGGCGATACAAAGCCACCGGCTTCAACCCACGCGCGGGTGGAGATACCCTGGGTCATGAAGCGTGCGAGTGCCCGTACCTCCGGGCGATCGTTGAAGACCCCGTAGATGTCTCCAGCGCCGAGGACCGGTCGCGGGGCGATGTCGGTGTCGATGGGCGGCAGGTAGAAAAAGTCTACGTCCACGCCAATCTCTACACCCGAAGGGAAGAAGGCAGGGATGAAGCTCGCCTGGCGATGCATCCACGCCGACGGCGGGTCGGTAAAGAGCGCATTGGGGGCGTCACCGAAGGGCACGCCGACGATGGCGTCGATGCCACCGACCACAAAGTCCGGTTCAAACCAGATTTCACCCATGATCTCGAAAGCGCGGCGTACTTCCGGGCTGTCGAAGGGGTGGTCGCCGGTTACCCACTCGTCGTAGACCTCCACCGGCGCGATGCGAAGCAGAATGTCCTCGATCCAGTCGGTACCGACCCATCCGGTCGCACCTGCAGATTCAATACCGATGCTCCACGGGGTGTGCCCGTTGGCGACCATCTGCCGGGAAAGCTCCATCAGCTCGTCCCAGGTCTCGGGGATGTCATACCCGGCCTCTTCCCACGCTTTCACCGGGTACCAGACCAGACTCTTCACGTTGGCCCGGTGCCAGAATCCGGACATGATGCCGTCCATGGTGGCCATGTCGAGCCAGCTCTGGTCGTACTGCTGCTGCAGGTAGTCCATGCTGAACCAGTCGTTCAGGTCGATGACCTGTCCACCGCCGACAAAGTCTCCGAGCAGTCCCGGCTGCGGGAAGGCGGCCATGTCGGGCGGGCTTCCGCCTTCGACGCGGACGGTGATGAGCGACTCAAAGTCACCCGAACCTTCGTAGACCACGTTGATTCCGGTTGCTTCGATGAACGGCTGCATCGAACGGTTGAACCGGCGAGCGTCTTCGTCGACGAATGCACCAAAGATCTGCACGGTGGTGCCGGAGAGATCCTGTCCGTCGGTCCACGGGTTATCCGTGAAATCACGGGCCGGAGCTGCCGCCTGTTCGGTGCGGGGTCCGCATGCGGCAAATACCACCGCCACGACAACCAGAACCGCAACGATCGCAACTCGCATCGTTGTTTGCTGTTTCATTCCCTTTCCTCCTAATTCGCGAACCAACCCACCGCGGTGGATCGGTTCTCTTTCGGGTTTCCGCGTATAACTCGCGTTAGTAACAACTATGATAGTCGGGTTTTCCCGATTTCGCAAGGGAAAATTTCTCCACTTCCGGGTTCCGAAGCGCGAAGCGGCTCCATCGGTTGCAGTTTCGGCGGATTTGTGGCACTATTGCGAGTAACGATTCCATCCGAACCCGTTCACGAAATCGAGCCTCTGGAGGAACTCTATGGTTATCATGACGCTCAACTGCGGAAGCTCTTCCGTCAAGTACCAGGTCTACGACTGGGACGAGCACGAGGCGCTTGCGTCCGGCATTGTGGAGCGCGTGACCCAGGCCGGCTCAGTCATCAAGCACAAGGCGCGTGGAAAAGACGAACACGAACAGGAACATCCCTGCCCCGATCATCGCGTGGCCATTGAGCTCATCATTGCCACCATCCTCGATCCCACGCACGGAGCGATTGCGGACATCTCCGAGGTGAAGGCCGTTGGTCATCGCGTGGTGCACGGAGGCGAGAAATTCGCCAAGTCGGTTCTGGTAACCGATGAGGTACTCGCCGCGTTCCGCGAGATTCAGGATCTGGCCCCGCTGCACAACCCGGCCAACATCATGGGGATTGAGGCCGCCCAATCGGTGCTGCCCGAGGTTCCCCACTGCGCCATCATGGATACCGCGTGGCACCAGACCATGCCAAAGAAGGCCTTCCTCTACGCCCTTCCCTACGACTGGTACCGCAAGTACGGCGTGCGGCGGTATGGCTTTCACGGAACATCCTTTCTCTACACGGCCAAGCGCGCGGCGGTCCTGCTTGGGAAGGATCCCTTTCAGATCAATCTCATCATCGCCCACATCGGCAACGGGGCCAGCATCAACGCGGTGCGCAACGGCGTATCGGTGGATACCTCCATGGGCCTCACCCCGCTGGAGGGGCTCATCATGGGGACCCGCAGCGGTGACATCGATCCCGCCATCCCTTTCTACATGGTAAACACCGCCGGCATGAAGGCCGACGATGTGGAGCGTGCGCTGAACAAGAGTAGCGGGGTCTTCGGTATCACCGAAAAGTACGTCGATCGCCGCGACATTGAACTCGCAGCCGAGGCTGGCGACGAGCAGGCCGCACTTGCAATTGAGATGGAAGCGTACCGCATTCGAAAGTACATCGGCGCCTACGCCGCGGCCCTCGGGCGGGTGGATGCGGTGGTGTTCACCGCCGGTGTGGGTGAACGCGGCCCGCTGATCCGCGAAAAGGCCACCGAAGGGCTCGAGTTCATGGGCATCAAGCTCGATCGGGCCCGCAACGCGGCCTCGCGCACCAAGAACGCGGAGACCATCATCTCCACCAACGACTCCCCCACCAGAATTCTCGTCATCCCCACCGACGAAGAGCTGGTCATGACCGAGGACACCTTCGCGATCATGCAGGGAACCTACGACGCGCATACAAACTTCACCTACAGCTTTCAGACCGAGGACTACCAGAACAAGGAACGAAACGGCTGTATCGACCGCGATATCGAGAAGGTCGAAGGGCTCGGTGAGATCGTCCTCTCGGCGGACCGCGGCGTGCGGATCGACGACCCCGAGTGTGAGTAATCGATGACCTACCATGCAGAAGGCAGCACCGAGGCCCGACTGACCCCCGACGAACTTCGCGAAGCGATAGCAGGCGTGCTGGACCGGTTTCCGGCGGCGCGAAACGTCCTCGCCATCCCGCCGGACATGAGCCGGTTTCACTCGCAGGCGGGATTGCTCACCCGCCTCGCCTACGACCACCTTGGTGACCGCCTCGCCGCGGTGCTGCCCGCCATCGGCACCCACAGCCCGATGTCCGATACCCAGATTGCCACGATGTTCCCCGGCGTTCCGCGGTCGCTCTTTCGTGAACACAACTGGAAGCAGGACCTCACAACCCTGGGGACCGTGCCGTCCGACTTTGTGCACCACGTGTCGGAGGGCAGACTCGATTTTGAGTGGCCCGCTCAGGTCAACCGCCTGCTTACCCACGGGGGAATGGATCTGATTCTCTCCATCGGTCAGGTGGTTCCGCACGAGGTCATCGGCATGGCCAACTACAACAAGAACGTCTTCGTGGGAACCGGCGGCCGCGACGGCATCAACAAGAGCCACTACCTCGGAGCGGTCTACGGCATGGAGCGCATCATGGGACGCGCCGACAGCCCGGTTCGCGCCCTGCTCAACTACGCCTCTCGCGAGTTTGCCCGCGACCTTCCGATCATCTACATTCTCACCGTGGTTGGCGCCGAGCCCGACGGCTCGCTGGCGGTGCGCGGCCTCTTCGTCGGCGACGACGACGAGTGCTTCTACCGCGCCGCCGAACTTGCCGCCAAGGTCAATCTGACCCGCGTGGACGCAGGGCTTCGAAAGGTGGTCGCCTACATGGATCCCACCGAGTACAAGAGCACCTGGATCGGCAACAAGGCGATCTACCGCACGCGCATGGCCATTGCCGACGGCGGTGAGTTGATCGTTCTGGCACCGGGGGTCCGCGAGTTCGGCGAAGACCCGGAGAACGACCGCCTCATCCGCAAGTACGGGTATCGCGGATCAGAAGAGGTGATCGCTCTGGTGGCGCAGCACCGGGAGCTCGCCGAGAGCCTCGGCGCCGCGGCCCACCTGGTGCACGGAGCCCCGGAGGGCCGCTTCTCCATCACCTACTGCCCGGGCACCCTCACCCGCGAGGAGATCGAGGGTGTGGGCTTTGCCTACGCCGACTACGCCGAGATGACCCGCCGATACGATCCAAAGACGCTCAAGGACGGGTTCAACACCCTCCCCGACGGCGAGGAGATCTTCTTCATCTCCAATCCTGCGCTTGGGCTCTGGGTGCGGCGGGAACTCTTCGGCGAATAGGAGCTATGCCGCCGCTCGCGCTACACCTGCGGCAGCGGCGGCGCGATCGCGAACTCGATGCCCGCTTCCTGCAGAGCGGTGTGAACGCTGGTCATCATTGAGTTGCGCACCGCCAGGAAGTCCTCTTTGACAAACCAGATGCCAAAGAGCACCTCGATTCCGTAGCGGCCGAAGGTGTTGATCACAAAGAGCGGCTCCGGTTCGTCGAGGCAGTTGGTGTTGCTGCGCGCGCAGTCGAGGAGGATCTCCTTCAGCAGAGCGAGGTCGCTGCCGAACTTCACCACAAACTCCATGTTGTATCGGCGGATCGGGAAGCGGGTGATATTGGTCACCTCAGACTTGATCAGGGTCTCGTTGGGAACCCGGATATACTGGTTGTCAAAGGTGCGGATCTTGACCGAAAGCAGGTCGATGGTGAGAACCGTTCCGGTGAAGGCTCCAACGCGGATCACGTCACCCACGGAGAACGACTTCTCCGAGATCAAGAACACTCCACTGATCACGTTGGAGACGCTGGTCTGCGCGGCAAAACCGATGGCAATACCGGCGATACCGGCTGCACCCAGCAGCGCTGTGAGATTGAGACCAAATTGAGCAAGCACGATCATCCATGCGATGGTTACCCCGGAGTAGATGATCGTCTTTTTCATGATCATGAGGGTCTGCTGGGAGAAGCGCTTCTTGAAGATCTGAATGGTCACGAAGGCGATGAGACGAACCACCAGCAGGGTGACCAACAAAACCACGAGAATCCGCGCTACTACCAGCAGGGCGTCGAGAGTAAACAGTGATCGGAGCTCGTCGGGCATCAACAGATGCATGGTGGTACCCCCGTGGCCGCTCTGATGCGGTAATTCATCGCCTGCCGCAATTTCCGTTAGCCGTAATTGCTTATGCGCTGGAAGAGCACGTAACCGCGCTTCCACCAGCTCTCTTCGTGGCGCCGACGCGCGCGGGCAACCAGCTGCCCGTCCGGACGGCTCTTTCCCCGATCGCTGGAGACGGCAAAGCTCACGTCATCGGCAGCGGCAACGGTAGTTATCTCGGAGTTGGTGACCAGATTGTGCAACCAGTGGCTGCCTTCGGGACGATAGAGGTTCAGCTGGTCCGACTGAATGTAGAGCGCGTCGGTGCGGAACGTCTCGTTGCTCAGGTTTCGCACCCGGATGGGGCAGAGCGCGTACACCGGATCAGCACTCACTTCCGACGCGTGGGTCGAAAAGCCGGCGTGTACCGAGTAACAGAGGGTTCCCTGCATCGGCGAACCAAACCATCGCCGGTGCAGCCGCTGCGTTGGTACCTCAAAGAGCATCTGCGGCTTGTCCCCAATTGTCGACGCCGTGATCCAGACCGGCACGGGCGCAAACAGCTCCGCGGTGGTGTGCGGAAGCACGGCGATTGCCTGCTCACCCTTAATCACCGTGGCACGGTCCGGGGGCCGCACCGCGAACTCGATTCCCTGAGCCGGAGATGCAGACACTACCCGTGTCCACGTGAGGTCTTCAGGGGGAAGCGCATGAGGTGACGGTGTGTCCGTGAGAGGAAGCACGAGGTGGTCGGTGTGAGTCCATGCGTAGGACCACTCACCGACCGTCCGGCAGATCCACAGTGCAAGCGAGCCGATGGCCCAGTGGTAGACGACGCCGTCGTCCAGCTCCCACTGCGCAGAACGGTTCATGATGAACGCTTACGCTTCGGCGGGTGCGGACTGTCGCTCTTTCTTTACCTGCCGCCGCTTTGCGTTGGCGAGGGTGGCTTTTGCCGACTTGGAAATCATGACCTTCTTTCCGTCGACCTCGTGTTCGTACAACAACTTGACGCCCGAGCGCTTGGTAATCGGGCAGGTGCCGCGTCCGGACTTGGTTTTTTCTTCGCGCAGATTGGAACCGCGGTGTGTCTTTCCCATGGAGTAGCTGTCTCCTATTCTGTGTATCCGTGCATACGAATGCAGGACCCCTACTGTACCGAAAAACCGGGCGGCCCGTCAAGGACCGCCCGGCAAGGCATCGATGGGGGAGGATCAGCGCTCCAGGATGAACTCTACTCGTCGATTCTTCCAGACGTTCTGCCGGTCGCTATGCGGCACCACCGGGCGCGTTCCGCCGAGTCCCTGAATCTGCATGCGGTCGCGATCGATTCCCAGGATGATCAGCGCCTGGCGCACCTCCTCGGCACGGGCCCGCGACAGCGGTGCCAGCCGGCTGCGCTCTTCTTCGGCGCGCTGAGCGCGCTCCTGCGCCGTCGATTCCTGCCAGAACACGTGAGCTGCGTGCCCCTCGATCAGGATCCTCCGATCGGGGTAGCGCTCCAGGATTACCGCCAGCCGCCGCAGCGTCGCCAGGTTGCGGTCAAGGTCTTCGCGGTCGACGTCAAAGAGGTCGGGCGTGTTGGGAGCAAACTGGATGCTCGGGATACGAATCCGCAGACGATCGCCCTCACGCATGACCAGGATGTCGATCGGGATGGTTGCCGACATCTCCGCCCGGTTTCCGCGGGTGTCGCTGACGCGCAGCACCGCGGTGTAGTCCTCCGCCGACTGCACCAGCTCGCCGGAATCGGAGAGGCCGTTCCAGGTGATGAACCGGTCGGGTGCACCGCGACCACCAAACGAGACAAATGGGTTCCCGCGCGGGTCGACGATGTCCAGCGTCCAGCGGTCCAGCGGCAGCAGACTCTGCGCCTCCATGCGAATCTGCAACAGGTCGTTCACGCCGTCACCATCGGGTGAGAACGGAAGCGGACTCACCGCCACGTGCACCGCCGGGGGCGTTTCCGGCAC
>REDM01000196.1 GCA_007693485.1 Spirochaetaceae bacterium | reverse complement strand
CATATCCAGTTCAACCATCCGCATGCCCGTCATTATATCTGGAGGCCGGGTTTTGGCAACCGCGCCGGCGTACACGCGCGGCGTACGCGTGCAGCGCACGCGTGCGGTTGTATCTTGGCGGTGGAAATAGTATCTTGGCGCTTACCCCATCGAACCCAACAGGTACACGCGTCGCCATGAGTCAACAGTCGTCTCCTTCAGCCAATGCCCCCATCGAGTCCCTCGACGGACAACCCCATATCTCGTCTGCGCTTCGGGTCCCCGACGACCTGATTCGATTTGCCGTCACCGAAGACGACATCAACCGCATGGACAACGGCGACCGGGAGTTTGATATCATCGGTCAGCCTCGCGCCCTGCGCGCCCTGCACATGGCGCTGCAGATGCGTGGCCGCGGGTATAACCTGTTTGTCACCGGCGTGCCCGGCACCGGCCGCCGCTCGGCGGTGTTTCAGGTGGCAGAGCAATATCGCTCCGACACCTCCCGGCTCAGGGATTACGCCTATGTGTTTAACTTCCGGCGTCACGACCGTCCGCGTCTGCTCACCTTTGCCCCAGGTGCCGGTACCCCGTTTCGCACCAGGGTCAAGGCGCTGGTGGACACGGTGCAGCGCAGCCTGGAGGCGCTGTCGGAAAACCGCGGCTTCACCGAGCAACGCGATCGCATCATTATCGAGGCCGAGGGACGGGAAAACCGTGCGCTGCGTGACTTCGAGGGGCGGCTTGGGAAGGAGGGCTTCCAGATCGTCCAGGTAGAAGACAGCCAGGACCAGCGCACCGACATCGCGCCCGTGCTGGACGGAGAGGCAACCAGCTTCGACGCCATGCAGAAGCGGGTCAACGGTGGCGAGATCGAGGAATCTCACTGGCGGGCGCTTCGCGAGAAGTACTACCAGTACATGGACGAGATGAACCAGATCTTCATCCGGCTGCGCGGAGAGCGCTCGCGCGTAGAGCAGTCGCTCAAGGAGCTGCGCGTGGGCGCGGTGGCTCCGCATCTGGATGCGGCGATGGCCGAGATCCGTGCCGCCTTCGAGGGCGCCGAGATTCACGCCTGGCTCGCCGAACTGCGGGCCGACATGGTGGAGAACATCGAATGGTTCATGCCCGCCGACAACGATGCGCCGCAGGACGAACCCGGCGAGCCACAACTCGCGCGCTACGACGTCAACGTGATTGTTGATCACGGCGACACCGCCCGGGCACCGCTGATCTTTGAGAGCCACCCCGACTACCAGAAACTCTTCGGGTCGCAGGAGTTCTCCCTGGAACCAACCGGGGAAGCACGCAGCAGCTTCATGATGCTGCGCGCAGGCGCCTTGCTCAGCGCCTCCGGTGGCTTTCTGGTCCTGCGCGCCGAAGACGTCATTCCTCACGAAGAACTCTGGAACGCGCTGAAGCGCGCCATCAACGAGGCGAAGGCCGAGATCCGGCCGGTACCGGGGCCGTTTCCGGTTCAGGCCGGCGCGTTGAAACCCGAGCCCGCCCCTATCGACGTCAAGGTGATTCTGACCGGGCCCGAGCCGCTCTACGACATCCTCTTCAACCAGGATGAAGAGTTTGGCAAACTCTTCAAGGTGCCCGCCGAGTTTGATTCCATGATGAACCGGACCGACGAGACTACCCGCGAGTACGTGGGGTTTGCCCGCATGATCACCCGCGATGAGGGGCTGCGTGCGCTGGAGCCGTCGGGCATTGCCGCGATTGTGGAGTACGGAATCCGGCTCTCCGAGTTTCGCGACAAGCTGAGCACCCGCTTCTCGCTGGTGGCCGACGTCATGCGCGAAGCCGACCACTGGGCGCGCAGCGAGGGCCGCACAACCATCGACCGTTCGGTCATCGACCGCACCCTCGCGGAACGCCGATACCTCTACAACCTTCCGGAAGAAAAGATCGACGAACAGATCGTCTCCGGGGAGCTGCTGATCGGGGTCACCGGAAGCGCGGTGGGCCGCATCAACGGCCTTGCCGTCATTGACCGGGGGTTCTACGCCTTTGCCCGCCCCATGCTCATCACCGCGCGCACCGCGCCCGGCAGCGACGGCATCATTAACATCGAACGGGAATCGGGACTCTCGGGAGAGCTGCACGACAAGGGCATCTATATTCTGGAGGGCTTCCTGCAGTCGAAATACGCAAAGGACTTTCCGCTCTCCATCACGGCGAGCGTCTGCTTCGAGCAGTCCTACGTGGAAGTGGACGGTGACTCCGCCTCGTCGGCCGAGGTCTACGTGCTGCTCTCGTCAATCGCCGAGGTGCCGCTGCGGCAGGACATCGCGGTGACCGGCTCGGTGAACCAGATGGGAGAGATCCAGCCCGTGGGTGGGATCAGCGAGAAAATCGAAGGCTTCTTCGCGGTGTGCAAGTACCTCGGCCTCACCGGCACCCAGGGAGTCATCATCCCGCGCCAGAACCTGCCCAACCTCATTCTTGACCGCGAGGTGCAGCAGGCGGTGTTCGACCGACGCTTTCACATCTACGCGATCTCCACCATCGACGAGGGCCTCGAAATTCTCACCGGTATGGACGCCGGCGCCCGCAGCGCCCGCGGACGCTTTGAAGGCGGCAGCGTGAACGCCGTGGTCGAACGCCGGTTGCGCGAGATGGCCCACCAGGTGAAGAGCTTCGGCGGCAACTGAGCTATGCCTCGCGGAACAGATCCTCCTGCACAAACTTGACAACCCGGGACCGGACCGCGATACTACGTACTATACATTTTTCAGGCGGCGTCGGTGGCAAAAAAAGTCGATGTAGAGAAGGTCCTCCAGGCAGCACGAAGCTCGATTCCTCTGACGGTCAAGTCCTATACATTGCCGCACGAAACGGAGATCTACCTCGAAGAGATCCTCGGCCACTTCCTCAAGGAGATGGGCCAGGAGAAGCTGAAAGATCCGCTCGCCTACTGCCTGCGAGAGCTGGCGGTCAACGCCAAGAAGGCCAACACCAAGCGCGTCTATTTCCAGGAAAAACGGCTCGACCTCGAAACGGATTCTGACTACGTCGAGGGCATGAAGCACTTCAAACAGGAAACGCTCGACAACATCAACCACTACCTGGAGAAGCAGAAAGAAGCCGGGCTCTACGTGAAGGTGATCTTTCACTCCAAGGGTCGTGACCTTCATCTCTACGTAGTCAACAACGCGACCATCACCCGCAAAGAACAGATTCGCATCTACGATCGAATCGCCCGGTCGCGCGCCTTCGGTTCCCTGGAAGAGGCGCTCACCACCGTGCTCGACGACTCCGAGGGTGCGGGCCTGGGCATCGTCATCCTGGTGCTGATGCTGAAGAAGATCGGCCTGGACGAAGACGCCTTTGACATCGACGTGGAGGGCGACGAGACCATCGCCAAGATCGTGGTCCCGATGTCCAAGGTTCGCCTCGAGAGCCTGGAACTGATCTCCGAGCAGATCGTGCGCGAGATCGACTCGCTGCCCCGCTTCCCGGAGAACATCGTCAGCCTGCAGCGCATGATCGGCGACCCTGACGCAGAGATTACTGCCATCGCCCGCTCCATCAGCACCGACCCCTCGCTCACCGCGGACCTGCTCAAGGTGGTGAACTCTGCCGCCTTCATGCTGCCGAAGAAGGTGGACAACATCGTCGAGGCGGTGAAGCTCGTTGGCATGCGCGGCCTTCGGAATCTGCTCTACTCCTACGGAACGCAGAAGATCCTCGGCTCCGAAACGGCGGAAACCAAGAAGCTCTGGGAGCACAGCTACCGCACGGCGTTCTATGCGTACAACCTGGCCAAGAACCTCAGCCGAAAGAAAGAGATCCTCGACGACGTCTACGTTGGCGGCATCCTCCACGACATGGGAAAGATCATCTTCTCGTCGGTTCACCCGGACCTGATGAACAAAATCAACAGCTTCTGCCGTGACAAGGCGATTCCGTCGGAGATCTTCGAAGACCTTGCAGCGGGACTCAACCACTCCGAGATTGGCGCGATGATCGCCGAGAACTGGAACTTCCCCGAGGCGCTCATCAACGCAATCAAGTATCACCACACCCCGCACAGCGCACCGCCGCCCTTCCGTGATGTGGTCTACACGGTCTACCTGGCAAACGCCCTCTGTCACGTGCGCGATGCCGGCATCGGCATGGAACAGATCGATCCTTCGGTACTCGCGTCGTTCAAGATCGTAACAGAGGAGCAGCTGAGAACCATCGAGTCCCGCCTCGACGCCGCCTTCGCCCGAGAATCGGTCGCTTCGATCTGATCACCGCCTGATCTTCAGCAGAGCACAGTTTTCGCACCACCCCTTGACCAGGCAATCTTCATATAGTATTTTCCCTATATACTGTGTGACGGAGGCTATTATGGCAATCAAGCTCTACACAACACCCACCTGCGGGTACTGCACTCAGGTGAAGCGCTACTTCAAGGAAAACCAGGTTCCCTTCACCGAGTACAACGTCGCCAGCGACCTCAAGCGAGCCGACGAGATGGTGAAGAAATCGGGCCAGATGGGCGTCCCCGTGGTCGACATCCACGGTCGCGTCATTGTAGGGTTCAACAAGGCAGAGATCGACCGCGCACTGCGGAGGTAGAGGCACCTATGGGATACGATACCAGGGCCGTGCTCAAGAGTGGCATGGCATTCGACATTGAGCAACATGGACACCACCTTACAGCTGATGCAGACGCCTCGCACGGGGGAACCGGCTACGGTCCCTCCCCGCGGTCGCTGATGCTCTCGGCGCTGTCCGGCTGTACCGGAATGGATGTGGTTGCCATCCTCGGCAAGATGCAGATGCCGTATGACAGTTTCGCCCTCGAAATCAGCGCCACCGGCGCTACCGAGCACCCGCACGTCTTCACCGAGGTCCACATCAAGTACCTCTTCACCGGCTCCGAGGTGGACACAGCAAAAGTTGAGAAGGCTGTCAAGCTGTCGTTGGAGAAATACTGTCCGGTAGCGGCAACCCTGAAACACACCGCGACCATCACCTGGGAGGTGGTGGTCTCCTGACCGTCACCCGGGCGCGCGGTTGCTGATGGCACGCCACCACTGGTAGAGCACAATCCCCGCCGCCACGCCAACGTTCAATGATCCCTTTGCCCCAGCCATGGGAATGCTTACCCTCCCCGATGAATGGTCGGCCATGGCGAGGGCCTGGGGTCCAACCCCGAGCTCCTCGGAACCCAGAATGGCGACCCCCACGTGGGGAAACAAGAATTGACTCAGTTCCGTCCCGCCGGTCTCCACCGCAAACAGCGCCGTCTCGCGCGGCGTCTCCGGTGGCGTCACAGGCAGCGCCGCGGTCGGCGGGTCTGCCACCCCTTCCGACAGCGAGACACCGACCGCCTCCACCACTGCGTCGATCTCCAGCCGCTTCCACGGAATAACCGCAACCGCACCCATGGATGCGCGCGCAGCCCGTGGGTGGGTGGGATCGGCACAGCCGGGTGACAGAAAGA
Source organism: Spirochaetaceae bacterium (assembly GCA_007693485.1). Classification (GTDB taxonomy): domain Bacteria; phylum Spirochaetota; class Spirochaetia; order DSM-27196; family PWMO01; genus PWMO01. The sequence continues at coordinate 28,409 of REDM01000196.1, read as the reverse complement.
TCTCGCGCACCCCAAAGGCATCGGCTGCACGAAAGATGGCGCCCACGTTAAATGGCGAACGAAGATCGTCGAGGTAGAGGTACAAGGGGAGGGTGGTGCGCGCACCCGAATCGAGCCCATCCTCCACAAAGAAGTCCCAGTCGGCGACGGTGCGGCCGAGGTGGGCTTCCAGCCCGTGGTGCAGATCGTTGAGCGCCCGGATCAACGGCGCGCTCGTCTCCCCGGAAGAGTTGCGCGCAAGCGCTCCCCCTTCCGCCAGACGGGCGCGGAAATCCGCAGGAAGCTTGGGCTCGTCGGCAGCGAGCCGAAAGAGCGCCTCTACGTACGCGGGATCGGCAATCGAGTCCGGTGGCGAATGGTCGTCATGCAAGCCCACGTTCTGTGGCGTGGGAAGCCCGCGCAACCGGTACTCAATCAACCGCGCAAGACGCGATATCTTGCGCAGTCGTGTTTTGGGGGGAAGTTCACTCAGCTTGCGAATGGTAATCATGACACCACCCGTGAGACAGCGCGCCGGCTCTCAACAGTGGTCAAAAGGCGCGCTTTACCAGCTCGTAGAGGTCGTCCACCGAGAGCGCCACGGGGCCAAAGCTGACCATGTCGAAGGATGAGGCAACCTCGGCAATGCGGGGCATGTCGTCCAGCGCGATGTCAAAATCGCGCAGGCGAGCGGGCAGCCCGAGCCGGGCGATCAAACGGCGCGAGACGGTAGAGGCGAGGGCCGCGTCGTCTCCGTCTTCCAGTCCGGGAACATCTTCGCCCAGGGCTCGGGCAACCCGGGCAACCTTTGCGGGCTTCACCCCGGCAAAGTGGTCCAGCACGTGCGGCAGCAGGGCGGTTGCCACCCAGCTCTTGGGTACGTTGTGCAGGCTGTTGACCGCGTAGGTGAGCGCACCGCCGGGCCCCTGGCTGCTCATCGCAAGGCCGAGCGCACAGAGCAACCCCGCCTCTCCGGCGTGGACGCGCGCAGCCATCTCGCCGGGATCGCGGGCCAGCGTGTCCATTGACGCTTTGAGAATATCGATGGCACGAAGAAAGAGGGTATCCGAGAGAAAGGTGCTCTTGGTTGAGAGATAGCCTTCGATGCAGGCAAGCAGGGTATCCAGCATGGTGGCTGCAGCGTACTTGGCGGACATTGACCCCGCGAGGTTTGGATCCAGAAACACCGCCTTCACCAGGCCGGGCGCCGTGCGAACAAGGCGCGCGTGACCGGTTTCGGTGTCGGAGATCACGAACTCGTCTCGCAGCATGACGTGGTTGCGAAACGATGTTGGTACCTCCACGTAGGGAACCGCGGGGCGCGTGGGGAGCTTACCGTCCAGAATGCGATAGATGGAGATGTCCGACGTAGCTGCAACCGCCGCGCAGCGAGCCGCCGAGAGCACCTTCATACCCCCAAGGCCGATGACCACCTTGGCCTGACTGACCCGCGCGAGGGAGATGAGCTCGTCGATGGTGGCGTTGGAACCACCCGGCCCCACCTGGTCGAAGCGAATCGAATCGACCCCCCGCTTCTGGAGCAGGTCTTCGACCCGTTCCACCAGTTGGGTGTGGTGATGTCCGGACTCAGAAACAAGCAGGGCCCGGTTTCCAATGTCGGCAACGCTTTGTCCAATGCGGTTTACCACATCGGGGCCAAAGAGGATGCGGGCAGGTACGTGCAGAAGCAGATCAGCCATGAAGTTGTTTACCTGATACAAAACAGCGGCACCAAATGCCGCCGCGCTTTGCTGTGACGCATGGATGGGTTATCTGTCGAAAAGGAAGACGGAGGAAGGAATCAGATACCGAACGCGTCCATGATCCGTTCTGCAACACTGTTCACTACCGTGTCATTGATGTACGAGGGGTCTTCCAGCTTCTTCCTGACCTCGGCGATGCGATCCATTCGGACATCCGAAGCGTCGCGTACCTGCTCGGACATCTGCAGCAGCTCCGCTCGCAGCTTCGCCTCATCGGAGAACGCGATGGAGTCGCTTGCCGCCTTTGCCTGCGGTTTCGCGCTTTTGGTGGTCTGGTTGAATCGCTGGACCGGGTCTATGGGACCAAGTCGTTCAATAGACATTGCAGAACCTTCCTTCCTTCACTACCTTATCGACACGATCGCGTTCAATTTTAACCCTTTTTGGTCGGTGACACAAGGACCGTTATTTCGCCCTTGATGGCCGCCCGTCCGGACAACTGCTGGAGCACTTCGGATACCGGTCCGTACAGATACTCTTCGTGCATTTTGGTCATCTCCCGTCCCACCAGCACCGTAGCCGTACTATCAATATCGAGCAAATCCTGCAAAAGCTGTACGATTCGAAACGGTGATTCGTAGAAAACCGCGATTTCACCGCGTTCCACCAGCTCCGAGAGCCGTTTTCGTCGGCGCCCCTTCTTGGGGGAGAGAAACCCCTCAAAGAGCACCGCCTTGCCCGGTACCCCGGCAATGCTGAGAACGGCGGCCAGAGCGGAGGGGCCCGGCACCGGAATCACGGGGAACCCGGCTGCCCGCACCGCGGCAACCACCTTCCCGCCGGGATCGCTCACCCCCGGCGTACCCGCATCGGTCACCAGAGCACCGGTTTGCCCCGCTTCGAGGCGAGCGAGCACGTCACCCACCGCGCGCTCCTCGTTGTGAGCGTGGCACGGGACGAGCGGCTTACGAATGTCAAAATGGGAGAGCATGCGTCCCGAGTGGCGCGTGTCTTCACAGAGCACAAAATCGGCACCACGCAGCACGGAAAGCGCCCGCACGGTAATGTCGTCGAGATTTCCGATTGGGGTTGCCACCACGTGAAGCTCGGCCATGCGCGCTCAGTCTACTCACTTCCCGGTTGATGGGATAGTATGTGCCCGCCCCGCACTCGCTGCATACCAACCGGGAGGCCCCGTGGAACTGCTGGTCATCACGCTGACGGCCACCGTAATCATCGCCCTGCTCTACCTCCTCCACCGCCTTGGAACGGCTGACCGTCGCGACCGCCCTCGCCGGCACGCTCCCAGCGAGGCCCCGGAGCGCGTTCGCCCCTGCCCGCTGTGCGCCTCCCTGCTCCGCCGTGGCGAACGGGTCCATACCGTGGTGTTCTCCAAGGAGACGCCGGGCCCCGACGGCAGCGCGCGCCCGCCGCGCATCAAGGAGAGCATGGTCCACCTGTTTGGGTGCCGCTACTGCCGACCGCCCGAGGGCGACAAGGAGCGCATCTGCCCCGCCTGCAAGCGAACCATCCGCCCGGACGGCTACGCAATCGCCCGTATGTTTGAGCGAGAGGGCCGCAAACACGTGCACGTGCTCGGCTGCACCGAGTGCCGTCACGGCCGATAGCACAAAACGGTAGCGGGTCGGTCCTGGACCGAGTATACTGGCCCGGTCCCAATAACAGCGGTCGCGAACGGCCGCGCTCGACAGGAGGACGGCATGAAGCACGCATCGCTCTCAACCGGCGTGAAGGTCGGATTCGGAATCTGCGATCTCGGTGGGAATCTGTTTTTCACCATCATGGGGTTCTACCTGCTGTTCTTCCTGACCGACGTTGTGGGCCTCCGCGCGGGCCTCGCCGGAACCGCCCTGATGATCGGGAAGTTCTGGGACGCGGTCACCGATCCCGCGGTGGGCTACCTCTCCGACCGCACCAAGAGCCGATGGGGGCGTCGGCGCCCCTATATCTTTGTGGGCTCGCTGACGCTCTTTCTCTCCATGATCTGGATGTTCACCCCGCTTCGGGCGGACAACCAGCTCACCCTCTTTATTTACGTTGCCATCGTCTATTGTGTTCTCAACACCACTTACACCCTGGTCAACATTCCCTACGGCGCACTCACCCCCGAGCTCACCGCGGACTTTGACGAACGAACCACGCTCAATGGATACCGCATGGTCTTTGCCGTGGTGGGAACCTTCATTGGGGCGGCGGGGGTGCTGCCGCTGGTCCAGGCGGGCGGCGGAAGCGACGCCGGCTGGACGCTGATGGGCGGAGTGATGGGCGGAATCATGATGGCCACCGCCCTGGTGACCTTCTTTGTGGTGCGCGAGCCGGTTCTGACCCGAGTCCCCGAGCGGATCAACGTGGTGAAGAGCTACCTGCAGGTGCTTCGCATGAAGCCCTTCCTGACCGCCCTGATTCCGTGGTCGCTCCACATCACCGGCATCAACATCATTCAGGCGGGGCTGCTCTATTACTTTGGCAATATCTACGGCGACGAAGGCGGCTTCCAGATCGCACTGCCCATCCTGCTGCTGTCGAGCATCATCTTCATTCCAATCTGGGTGAAGATCTCCGAGCGCCTCGGCAAGAAGCGCTGCTACAACATTGGCATGCTGATCTTCGCCGCCTCCGTGATTGCGTTTTTCTTCTTTGGCCACATCCTGGGGATGCGGTTTGCGTTTGTGGTGATGTTTGTGGCCGGTATTGGCTTTGCCACCCAGTACGTGATGCCCTTTGCCATGGTGCCCGACGTTGTGGAGTACGACTACGCCGAAACCGGAAACCGCCGGGAGGGGGTCTTCTACGGCATGTGGACCTTTGTCAGCAAGAGCGGCCAGGCCCTGGGCATCGCGCTGACCGGCTGGGTGCTCGCCGCCTTCGGCTACCAGGAGCCAACCGCCGCCATCCCGCAGCCCGTGCAGACCGACCTCGCCCGCCTGGGCATCCGGATGCTCACCGGCCCGATTCCGGCGCTCTTCTTTATTGCCGGCGTGATCGTACTGTCGTTCTATCCCATCACGCGCGCCCGGTACGACGAGATCATGGAGATCATCCGCCGCCGCGAGGCGGAACAGGACGCAACAAAAGGAGGAAGCGATGTCTGAACCCACCATCTTCGACAAGATCCTGGCGAAGGAGATCCCGTCCGAGGCGGTCTATGAGGACGAACACGTCTACGCCTTCCGCGACATCAGTCCGCAGGCGCCGGTCCACGTGCTGGTGATCCCCCGGAAGCGCATGCAGAGCTTTGCCGATCTGCAGCACGCAGACCCGTCGGTGGTCGCCTCATTCATGCAGGGCGTGTCGAAGGCAGCCGCAAAACTCGGCCTGGAAGAGGGCGGCTACCGCGTGGTCTTCAACACCGGCTCCGACGCCCTGCAAACCGTGCCGTACATCCACGCCCACATCCTCGGAGGCCGCAAGCTCGGCTGGCCCCCGGGATAACCGACCGCGGTCCGGGCACTTTTCCGTTCTGTTGTTGGCCGGGTCTTCCGCCATCCTTGGCGGCCCGGCACTTGGCCATCCGTGGCCGGCGTGATACAGTGCCGGGCATGGAAGACATGAAGCGGACCGCCACCTGTGGCGAGCTCTTGGGGGCTCGTGCGGGAGAAGTAGTCACGTTAAACGGATGGGTTCACCGGTTTCGGGATCACGGCGGGGTGAAGTTCATCAGCCTGCGCGACCGGTATGGTATCACCCAGCTGGTGGTGGATGAGGACGCCGCGGCCGCGGTGCGCGAGGCGGCGGAAGGGTTGAAAAACGAGTACTGCATCGCCGTCACCGGAACGGTGCGCGCGCGCCCCGAGGCAATGATCAACCGCGAAATGACCACCGGCGAGATCGAAGTGGCGGTCACCGGCATCAAGGTGCTCTCGACCTGCGACACCCTCCCCTTCATGATCGACGACAAGAGCGACGCGCGCGACGAGCTGCGCCTCAAGTATCGCTATCTCGACCTTCGCTCGTTCAGCATGCAGCGCAAGATGAAGCTCCGGCACGACGTGGCCTTTCTGGTCCGCGACTACCTCAACGGCCAGGGCTTCTACGAGATCGAGACCCCAACCCTGATCAAGTCCACGCCCGAAGGCGCACGCGATTTTCTGGTTCCGTCGCGGCTGCAGAACGGCAAGTTCTACGCGCTGCCGCAGTCACCCCAGCTGTTCAAGCAGATTCTCATGGTGTCGGGGTTTGACCGCTACTTTCAGCTTCCCCACTGCTACCGCGATGAGGACGCCCGCGGCGACCGGCAGCTCGAGCACACCCAGATCGACATCGAGATGAGCTTCGTCTCCAAGGACGACGTCTTTGCCGTCGTCGAGGGCATGATGAGCCACGTGTTCCGCGGTGCCCTTGGGGTGGAGCTCCAGACGCCCTTCCGCCGCCTCGCCTACGACGACGCCATGAACCGATACGGTTCCGACAAACCGGAGCTCCGCTACGATATGGAGCTCGCTGATTTTGCCCCCTTCGTGGAAGGAAGCGGCTTTGGCGTGTTTGAGTCGGTGCTCTCCTCGGGTGGCGCGGTGAAGGTGCTGCGGGCGCCGGGATGCGGAGAGTACTCGCGCAAGCAGATCACCGACCTCGAAGATGTGGCCAAGACCTACGGCGCCAAGGGCCTCGCGTGGATGAAGGTGCCGGCACCCGACCAGCTCGAAGGCGGCATCGCCAAGTTCTTTGCGCCGCGTGCTGACGAGATCATCCGCGCACTGGGTGCCGCCGCGGGCGACCTGCTGCTCTTCGTAGCAGACAGCTGGAAAACCGCCTGCACCGCCCTGGGCGCAGTGCGGACCCGGCTGGGCCGCGATCTGGGACTCTGCGATCCGGCGAAGTTCAGCTTCGCGTGGATCATCGATTTTCCCATGTTTGACTGGAACGAAGAGGAGAACCGCTGGGAAGCGGCACACCACATGTTTACCATGCCGCAGGAGCGCTTCCTGGAGAGCATGGAGCGCGACCCCGGCGCGGTCAAGGGAGACCTCTACGACCTGGTCTGCAACGGCTTCGAGCTCGCATCCGGATCGATCAGAATTCACGACCCCGCCCTGCAACGGCGCGTGTTCAATATTGTGGGGTTCTCCGAGGAAGAGGCGCGTCGCCGCTTCGGCTTCCTGCTTGAGGCCTTCCAGTACGGCCCACCGCCGCACGGCGGCATTGCTCCGGGGCTGGACCGCCTGGTGATGATCATGGCCGGCGAGTCGAGCATTCGCGAAGTGATCGCCTTCCCCAAGAACACCGCAGGTGTTTCATTGATGGACGAGTCCCCTTCGGAAGTGGACCAGCGCCAGCTCGATGAACTTGGCCTGAAAATCATCGCGACAGAAGAGCCACCCACCAGCTGAGGAGCCGCCATGTTTCGCATACGCACCTATAACAAGATCGCGCCGGCGGGTCTCGCCGTTCTCAAGGAAGCCGGCTTTCACGTGAGCGCTGATGAGGCCAACCCGGACGGCATCCTGGTCCGAAGCGCCGACCTCAACGAGATGGAGATCTCCCCGAGTCTCAAGGCGATTGCACGAGCAGGCGCCGGATACAACAACATTCCGGTTGATCGATCCAGCGAGCGCGGAATCGTGGTGTTTAACACCCCCGGCGCCAACGCAAACAGCGTGAAAGAGCTGGTGATTGCCGGCCTTCTTCTCAGCGCGCGTCAGATCGTGCAAGGGATTACCTGGACGCGGACGCTTCAGGGTAGCGGCGATGAAGTGGAATCGCTGGTGGAAAAAGGGAAAGGTGCATTTGCCGGCCCCGAGATTTCCGGCAAGACCCTTGGCGTGGTGGGTCTCGGGGCGATCGGTGTCATGGTCTGCAACGCGGCCGAAGCGCTGGGCATGAGGGTGATTGGCTACGATCCTTACCTCTCGGTAGAGTCGGCGTGGGGGCTGTCGCGCTCGGTACAACGGGCGTCCAACCTCGATCAGCTCTTTTCGCAGAGCGATTACATCACCCTGCACGTTCCCCTGAACAATGGCACCCGAAACATGGTAAACCCCGAGTCGATCGGGCGGATGAAGAAGGGCGTCCGGTTACTCAACTTCGCCCGGGGCGGACTGGTTGACGACCCGGCACTCCTATCGGCACTCGATTCGGGAGCCGTAGGAAGCTACGTTACCGATTTTCCCACCGAGGAGTTACTGGCAAACGAGCGGGTTCTTCCCGTCCCACACCTTGGAGCATCCACTCCCGAAGCGGAGGAGAACTGCGCAATCATGGCGGCGCGTCAGCTTCGAGACTACCTGGTAACTGGCAACATCAAAAACTCGGTGAATTTCCCCGACTGCGAGATGGCACCGTCCGAGAACGGCCGACTCATCGTTGCCAACCGCAACATCCCCAACATGGTCGGCCAGATCACCGCCATCCTCGCTCAGGAAGAGCAGAACATTCTCGATCTGCTCAACCGCCATAAGGGCGAAATGGCGTATAATATCATCGACATCGCGGGCAACCTGTCGCCCGAGGCGGTCGCACGCATGCGGGCAATTGATGGCGTCATCATGGTGCGCGAAATCAAGCCGCATGGAACCGAATAAGCCGCGTACTGCGGAACGAAAAACCAAGGAGGAAACTCCCATGAGACAAACTCGATATCGAATTGGCACAGCGATACTGATCGCATTCGTGGCATTCCTGTGGCCCGCACCCACCGCGGTGTCGCAGCAGCTTCCCGACGGGGTGTACGCCCGCATGCAGACCACGCGGGGAGAGATCCTGCTGCGCCTCGAACATGACCGCGTTCCGCTGACCGTGGCAAATTTCGTCGGCCTGGCCGAGGGGACCATCACGCACAGTCGCGGCGCCGGGGTACGGTTCTATGACGGACTCACCTTTCACCGCGTGATCGACAACTTCATGATCCAGGGTGGGGATCCTGCCGGCAACGGAACCGGAGGGCCGGGATACACCTTTGCCGATGAGATTCATCCTCAGTTGCGACACAGCCGGGCGGGCGTACTCTCGATGGCCAACCGTGGCCCCAACACCAACGGCAGCCAGTTCTTCATTACCCACAACGCCACTCCGTGGCTCGACGGAGGGCACGCAGTCTTTGGCCACGTGGTCTCGGGACAGGATGTGGTCAACGCGATCCGCCAGGGCGACCGCATCGAACGGGTAACCATCGAGCGGATTGGAGCGTCCGCTCAGGCCTTCCAGGTGACGCAGGAGAGTTTCGACCAGCTTCGTGCCCAGACGACCGGCCGCCGGTAAGCGGCTTCACGCAAGAAGGAGCGGATCATGCCAAACGCAATTCGGATCGAACAGACGGGGGGCCCCGAGGTCATGCAGTGGATTGAGGTAGACACCGTTCCTCCCGCCGACGGCGAGGTGCTTCTGCGGCAGACCGCCGTAGGCCTCAACTTTGTGGATGTCTACTTCCGAAACGGGCTTTATAAATTGCCATCGCTCCCACACGGGCTCGGCGCAGAAGCGGCGGGCGTTGTGGAGGCTTTGGGCGGAGGCGTCACCGACCTCACCGTTGGAGACCGGGTGGCCTACGTGAGTGCGGTGCAGGGGGCCTACGCCGAGCAGCGCGTAGTGCCCGCCGACCGCTGCGTGAAGCTCCCCGACGGCATCAGCGAAACAACGGCCGCGGCAATGATGCTCCGGGGTCTCACCGCTCACTATCTGTTGCGCCGCACCTACCGGGTGCAGTCGGGAGACACCATTCTGGTGCACGCAGCCGCCGGTGGCGTGGGCCTGATCCTCTGCAGCTGGGCCCGGTCCCTTGGGGCCACCGTCATTGGCACGGTTGGATCGCCGGAGAAGGCGGCGCTCGCCAAAGAGTACGGTTGCACCCACACAATCGACTACACCACGCAGGACTTCGTCGCCGAGGTGAAACGTATCACCAGCGGCGCCGGGGTGCCGGCGGTCTACGACTCGGTGGGAAAAGACACCTTCGAGGGATCGCTCGACTGCCTGCGCCCCCTGGGCATGATGGTGACCTTCGGCAACGCGTCGGGACCGGTACCCCCGGTTGAACCGGCTACCCTCAGCCAGAAAGGATCGATCTTCCTCACCCGGCCCACCCTGTTTCACTACGTTGCCGCTCGAGCCGATCTGCTCTCTGCATCCGACGAGCTGTTTGCTGCAATTGCCAAGGGTGCCATACAACCGGCAATCAACCAGGAGTATGCGCTCATCGACGTGGCGCAGGCGCACCGCGATCTGGAATCACGCAAGACCACCGGTTCCACCGTGCTCCTGCCCTGAAGGAGACACCATGGCGAAGTTCTGCGTGATTGGAAGCCTGAACATGGACCTCGTGGTCAACGTTGACCGCTTTCCCCGGCCGGGGGAAACCCTGGTGGGGACCGCGTTCGCAACCCATCCCGGCGGAAAGGGTGCCAACCAGGCGGTGGCCCTTGCACGACTGGAAGCCGACGTGCGCATGATCGGCCGTATCGGTGACGACGGCTTCGGTGAGAGCTATCGCAGGACGCTGACTGCCGAAGGGGTGCACGATCACAGCGTGGAAACCGTTGCCGGCGTACCCACGGGGATCGCCGCGATTGAGGTGGATGCCTCCGGCGAGAACCACATCGTCATTGTTGCCGGCGCAAACGGCACCGTAGACGCTGCCTTCATCGACGCCGCCCGCGATCAGATCGCCGAGTGCGATTTTGCCCTGTTCCAGCTTGAGATTCCGCTGGAAAGCACCGAGTACGCGCTCAGCGTCGCCAAAGAGGTTGGCTGTGCCACCATCCTCGATCCGGCGCCCGCGCAGACGCTCTCGTCGGCGCTCGTCTCTCATGTGGACTATCTCACCCCCAACGCGCACGAAGCCGAGATCCTCACCGGCATTGCCGTCACCAACGAAGAGAGCGCCCGCCGGGCCGCAGAAAAACTCGTGGCCATGGGCGCGCGAAACGCGGTGATCAAGGCGGGATCGCTGGGCGCATTCATCCTCTCCGATGGCGCTTTTCTTGCTGTTCCCGGCTTTGCCGTGGAAGTGGTGGACACCACCGCCGCAGGTGACGCCTTTAACGCGGGGCTCGCCTGGGCGCTCGGCCTTGGTGAGCCACTTCCGCAGGCGGTACGGTACGCCAACGCCGTGGGCGCGCTTGCCTGCCGGGCGGCTGGGGCCCAGGCGGCCATGCCCACCGAGGCAGCGGTACGCGCCTTCGTGGAACAGCAGTCGCGGTAGAGCTCGATCAGCGCGGCGTGCGCACAATTATTGCAGTACGTCCGCGGGAGAATTCCCGGAAACGTGTCGGAAACGTGATAGAGTAACACTCGGATACACGGCCACCGGAAATCGGGGCGTCAGGGGGTAATCGGTGAACACGTTGGGTAGGAAAGGTTCGGTCTCGCGTGCCGTAGCTGCGGCTGTCGCCGCGCTGTTTCTTGTTGTCTCGTGCCGATCCGCACCCGAAACCTCGCTGGAGGACTCCGGTGCGATCAGCTACCAGGTACAGACCAGCCGCTCAGGAAATGACTACCTCATCCATCGACTGGTGGTCTACCGCGACGAGAGCGACACCATCGAGCTCGGCGTGGTGGACCCCAGAGACGGCAGCGGCAACGCGTACGTCCTGTCGGTGGTCTTCACCGGTCCAGAGTGGCGCTTCATGGAGGGCGTGGTCCTGATCCGGGTGGGCAGCGAGCTGCTTCGGCTCCGGGATCCCAACCCAACGCAGTCCGGTGGCTTCCGCGAACCGGTCACCGAGCGCCTGACGGTCACCCTGACGCGGGCGCAATTTCGCGCAATCACCAACGGTTCACGAGTAGCGGTGGAACCCCACCCTGGAGTACTGCTGTACGTTGACCGCCGCGGCGAACGCGCCATGCGCCGCTTCTACGACGAGTACGCGGATATCTGAGCGGATTTCTGAACAGAAGAATGGTGCATGGAGGACGCGCGGTCAGTCTTCGACGGGCGGGTGCGGCCGGTCACTCGCGCCACCGCCAGTAGATCCACTGCAGTCCGGCGGGCTCGGCCGCGCTCCGAAGCGAGATGCGGCCGTTCTGTCCGCGGATGAAGATGAGTCCGTAGATGGCTCGATTCCACCCCTGCTTCAGCCGCAGGTCGATGTCACCCTCAACCCCGGGCGCCTGCGCGACCGCCGAGATATTGACGTCGCGGTCGCTGTAGATCCAGTAGGTCGTGAAGTTTGAGGTACGAGTCTCCGCCCGGCGATGAATGACCCCGATTGTCTCCCCTGAGGACGTGCGAACAGCCAGCTCGCCAATCTGAACCACCCGTGCATCGGGGTTGTCGGCGGTCGGTCGCACCGGTACCGGGCCAAAAAACGAGCCGGTAAACAGACCCACCAACTCGCCGAGGTACTCAGAAACGGGAAGCAGGACGTTCTCCGGTGGCGGGTCGATTGCCACCGCCAGCCGTCCTCCCGAAGCGGAAACCGTTCCCAGCGACTGCGGCTGCCCGGTGGAATCGGTCACGGCCGCCGCAGGCTGCAATCCATTGGGATTGGCCCACGGCTGAAGCTGCTCACGTGCGGGAATGCGGTACACTACCTGACCGGCAAGCTGCAGACGGGCCCCGAGCGAGGACTCTGTGACCGCGGGGATTGTCTGTGCAGGCGCGCCCGAAACGGGAGCGATAAGGAGAAGGGCGATCGCGCATCCCGCGCGCCATAGCCTGGCATGGTGATGATACATCCTCTGCTCCACACCGCTGCGCACCGCAGCGAGTGCCCCGAAGCTTGGTGAAACGGGTTGCTCCGATTATACACCGGCAGACGCAATCGCAACAGAGTCAGTCAAAGAATCGCCGGTAGTGCTCGGTCAGCGAGAGAATCCGCTCAACAAACTGAACCGGCTCGCTCCCGCGGGCAAACCCAAACTGCACCACCTCGTGCGTGTAGTAGCGAGGATCAGCCTTGGCGAGCAGAAAGTCCGAGACTCCCGCGTGCCAGACGTCGGGGTTTGCCTGGTGGATACTCGCCAGCCGACGCGCATCCTCCACGTGGCCTTGCCCCACATTGTAGCTGGCGATGATGAAACGCAGACGCTGCTCCGGGTCTTCAATCCGTTCACCCCAGTAGTGCTGAAGCCACTCCAGAAAGGAAACGCCGGCTCGCACGTTCTGCGAAGGGTCAAACGGGTTGAGTGCACCAAAATAGCGGGCGGTAGCGGGCATCAGCTGCATGAGACCCATGGCGCCCATCCAGGAGCGGGCCCGCGGGTTGAAGCGGGACTCGGTGTGCACCAGCGCTGCGAGTTGCCGCCAGTCCCAGCCGATACGCTCCGCCTCCTCCTGCAGCAGGTCATCCCACTGAGATATCGCCGGTGCGCCACGCGTTGCACGATCGGCCGTAACGGGCTCGTACGCCAGAAAGGGGCTGTTGATCCGGTTGCGAAACGACAGGGCATCAACGAAATATTTGCGATGAATGACAAAGAAATCGGCGTGTTGCCGTTCACGCTCGAGCCAGTGGTTGATGGTGGCCATGAGGTCCGGCGTCTCGGGCCGCAGCGCCCACGAGATCTGCTGCTCCAGGCTCACCGGCGTCGTCGCGTCGAGTCCGGGAACCGCCGCGGCGAAAAGCAGGGCAATATCCTGTTCGGCAACGGTAAGGTCAACCGTACCTGCCGCGACCATTGCGATCAGGTCTGCGGTGGAGAGTGAAGGGTCGGCCTCTACTACCGCAATCTCCCCCCCGATTTCCGCGGACAGATGGTGCAGTCGCTCCGCGTAATGGGCTCCACCTCGTACGTGCACCGTTTGTCCCGACAGATGTACCGGATTCCGGATCATCCGCTCTTCAATCTCATGACGGGTGAGCCTCGTCGCATCGGCGGGTCTGCGTTGCACCAGAACCTGCCGGCTGTAGTGCAGCGGATCGGTAAACGCCACCCGCTCGCGGCGCTCCGCGGTAACGGCCAACCGATACGCAATGAGATCTCCCTCTCCGGCCTCCAGCAGCTCGAACATCTCGTCGATCGAGTCGGCAAGAACCAGCTGCACGGGCAGCGCGATAGAGTCTGCAAACCGGTTAATGAGTTCATACTCGTACCCCATGGGCTGTCCACGATAGACAAAGTAGCTCACCGGGCCGGCCATGGTGATCACGTTGAGGTGTCCGCGCTCAATGATCTGTTCAAGGTCAGAATGAGATGTTTCAGGCGCTCCTGAGCACGCGCTCAGAGCCAGAACAGAGACCATCAACAATGTCAGCAATTTCATAAAAACGGTATTCTCTTTCCAGACAACGATTTTGTTCTGCAGAATATACTCAATCGAGCAATGCGCGTCCAGTCGCTCGACACTCACCCCAATTCCCAGTACATTATAGTCAACTATCGAAGCTCTCTGCTGAGTCTCTATCTTGTCTTCTGGAAAACGAAATGAATACCAATCCAACGGATAAAACAATGACAACCCAGGTTCCCTTCTCCCAGTTCATCGAACGCGTTCGCGAGCGGGTGCGTTCTGCGTTCGCCGACCCCGCGATCGACCAGGGCTCCCGGGGTATGACTCCTGAGTTCCTGTCCCCAATTCTCGAAACCGAGCCACTTTCGGTCTTCATCCCAAGCCTCTACGGTGGGCGCGGGCAGGATACCGGGGAGTGTCTTTCCCTTCTTGAGGCCTGCTCGTACGAGTCGCTGGCGTTCTCGCTGACCATGGGGATCAACGGGGCACTCTTTCTTCAGCCGGTATCCCGTTACGCTGCTGAGTCGGTTCAAGCCGACGTCTTTCCCCGGTTTCTGAGTGAGAACGCGCTCGGAGGGCTCATGATCACGGAGCCCGACTACGGCTCCGACGCGCTGCAGATGCGCACCAGATTCCGTTCCGTGGACGGCGGGTTCCATCTTCAGGGAACCAAGCATTGGGGCGGCCTGACGGGTCAGGCAGACTACTGGTTACTCACCGCCCGCGGCGAATCGGAACGGGGTGATCTCGAGCGTGCAATCAGCTTCTTTATCTGGGACCGGTCCCTGGGCGGTATCGATGTGGAAGAGTACTTCGACAATCTGGGCCTCTATCCCATTCCCTACGGTCGCAACCGAATCGACACCATTATTCCGGAAGAGCGGCGCTTTGCGCCACAGACCTCGGGCGTGCGGATGCTTCTTGATCTCCTCCACCGCAGCCGGCTCCAGTTCCCGGGCATGGCAATGGGATATCTCAAGCGACTTCTGGACGAAGGAATCGCCCACTGCCAATCGCGTCTGGTAGGAGGTCGTCCCTTGAGCGAATACGATCAGGTGCAGGATCGCCTTGCGGATTTGCAGGCTGCGTTCACCACCTGCTCTGCGATGTGTGCCTACACGACCGAGGTCGCCACCATCGACCACGACTGTTCCAACGACGCCCTGCCCGCAAACAGCATTAAATCCGTGGTCACCGACCTCATGCAGTCGACGGCGCAATCCCTGCTGCAGCTGGTTGGCGCGAAGGGGTACCGGCTCGACCACATTGCGGGACGCTCGGTTGTCGACAGCCGTCCGTTTCAGATTTTCGAGGGGTCCAACGACATCCTCTATCAGCAGATTGCCGAAGCGGTGCTGAAGTCCATGAACAAGGTGAAAGAAACCAACCTTGCCCGTTTTCTCAGCAGTTTTGATCTCACCAATCGCGTGGCAGACCACTTCACATCGTTGCTCTCCTTCTCCATCGATACCGGCACTGCGCAGCGAAAGATGGTTGATCTCGGCAGGATCCTGGGACGGGTTATCTCCATGCAGATGGTCGTAGACCTCGGAGCGCGAGGCTTTCGCAACGACCTCGTGCAAAACTGCCTGACGCTCATGAAGCGGGATGTGGTCAACCTCCTCGGATCGTTTTCGGACGCTGGCGCACCCACGGTCGTTGAGGATTATGAGGAAAACGGCGACTGGCTCGCGTGTCGCTCCTGACCAATGTGCGGCGAAAAGCGTCACGCTTGACGGGAGACCACAATTTTCGATATTATTAGATCGAAATCGGTTTTCGGGGCAGGGTGAGCCGTTCAAGGCAATTCCCGACCGGCGGTAACAGCCCGCGAGTGGTTCCGTCAACACGGCAACTACTGATCCAGTGGAATTCTGGCGCCGACGGTAGAGTCCGGATGGAAGGAAATCGGTTACGCATTCGAGGGGTACCTGCCGGTACTCTTGTTGTGTAACGGCCCCGATTCATCGTTGTACGATGAGTCGGGGCCTTTTTTCGTTCACTCGCCCCGGCGGACCGACCACCATTCGCATGATGTAGACTTGGAGGCCGGCATGACAATTCGACAGGAAACCCTCGACATTCTGGATCGGGTGCGAACCGCGCTCGAACAGCTGAAGCGAGGCGGAATGGTACTCGTGGTGGACGATTTCGATCGCGAGAACGAGGCCGACCTCCTGATGGCGACCGATCGGATCACGGCCGATGATGTCAACTTCATGGCTCGGGAAGGTCGCGGTTTGATCTGTCAGACAATCACCGTAGAGCGTGCGGCACAACTTGGGTTGGGGCCACAGGAAGTAAACAACAACGCGCTGCACGGCACGGCCTTCACCATCAGCGTCGACGCAGCATCCGGCGTGGCGAGCGGCATCTCCGCGGCCGATCGCGCCGTCACCATGCGGCTTGTTGCCTCTGAAGCAACTGATCCCTCCGAACTCGCCCGCCCGGGTCACGTATTCCCCATTGTCGCTCAACCCGGCGGGGTGTTTGCGCGCCGCGGGCACACCGAAGCAGGGTGCGATTTGGCGCGGCTTGCTGGATTCAGTCCCAGCGCGGTTATCTGCGAGGTGATGGATGAGGATGGGACCATGGCGCGCGGCGCCCGCATCACCGAGCTTGCGCGAAAGTGGGAACTTCCGGTGGTCAGCGTGGAGGATGTCGTTCACTATCGCTCCTCTACTGGAGACGCGCTTGTGCGCTGCGGCGAGACCGTGATGCTGCCGACCCGTTTTGGAACCTTCACCTCCACGGTCTGGCTCAGCGACGATCCGGGCTGTCGGGAACTGGTGACCATCAGCTCGATGGAGGTACCAGAAGGTAACGGCCAGGGCATACCGAGCGGCACCAATGGCTCAAGCAACCGGGCTTCATCGGACTCCAGCCCCGCGCCCCTCGTGCGTCTGCACTCCGAGTGCCTGACCGGTGAGGCTTTTGGGTCCACCCGCTGCGACTGCGGACCGCAGCTGGACGCCGCGCTCGAAGCAATCGGGCAGGAACCCGGTGTGGTGGTGTATCTCCGTCAGGAAGGGCGGGGCATCGGTCTGGTAGAGAAGTACCGCGCCTATGGGCTTCAGGACCGGGGCGTCGACACCTACGACGCGAACGTACAACTGGGCCACCGCCCCGACGAACGCAACTACGCCGCCGCCGGTGCCGTGCTCCGAGCACTTGGCCTCACCCACGCTCGTCTCGCAACCAACAACCCGGAGAAGTTCGAAGCGCTTTCGTGCGCCGGCATCGAGACCACCGCCGTGTCATGGAACATCGGCCACCACCCGGAGAACCAACGATACCTGGCCACCAAGGCGAAGCGCTTTGGGCACGCGATCTCGGCGGTACCGGCGAGTTAAGCGGATCGGCATCCGACCCGGCTCCACGCTTTGACATAATCGCCGGTTCCCGTTAGCATCGCCTGATCGTGAAACCTGTACAATCGATCACGCCGGCTGCCTATTTCGCCGTGATGGCGGCGGTACTCCTGTGGGGCAGCTCGTTTGTCGCCACCAAGATCGCTCTTGAGAGCTTCTCCTTCGTTGCCTACGTGGTGTTCCGTTTTGCCGCTGCGAGTGCGATCTTTGGGCTTATTCTGCTGACCAGCAGGCTGCCGCGCATAACCGCCAGAAATCATCGGCAGCTCGCTCTGATGGCCCTGTTTGAACCAGGGCTCTACTTCCTGTTTGAAACAACCGGGCTCCAGCGCACCACCGCGTCGAGTGCCTCGATTATCATCGCCTCGGTTCCGGTGGTGGTTGCGGTGCTGGCGGCCATTGTGCTGCACGAACCCCTGTCGCCTCGGGGGTGGATCGGCGCCCTGCTTTCGATTGTGGGTATCGTTCTCCTGTCGGTGTGGGACGGTGCAACAACCGTGGGCGAAGGCAGCGCGTTGGGGAACGTTCTGATCTTCCTGGCGGTACTCTCCGCCTCCGGCTACATCATTCTGGCGCGGCACCTTTCGGCGTCGCTGTCCACGCTGCAGATCACCGCTTTCCAGATTCTCTATGGTTCGCTCTACTTCTCTCCAGGACTGGTCTGGCTATTGGTTCGTGGGGGCTGGCCCAGGCCCGACGCGGCCGGTGTGGGGGCGATGGCGTTTCTGGTGGTGGGTGCAACACTCGGAGCCTTTCTCAGCTACAACTACGCGGTTGCACGTCTGGGAGCCGCCCGGTCGGCCGTATTTCTCAACGGGATTCCGGTGGTAACGGTACTGGTGGCGGCCGCTCTGCTGGGTGAGCGAATTGCACTGCATCACGGTCTTGCCGCGGCGCTGGTGATCACCGGCGTAACCATCGCCAACCGGCCAAAGCGGCAGGTGATCGAGACTATCCGGCCGCAAAGACCGTAGGGAACCGTTCTTCGGGGTCAAACGGGGCGCAGAAGCCCCGGGGAAGGTTGCGAAGCAGCCGGTACTTCTCGACGTAGCGGTGTTCCAGCCACTTCCGCCCGAAGCGGGACACCACGTTGAAGAAGAGAAGCCACAGCTCGGAATCCGACAGCTGTGCCCTGACGATGTTCATATACTGGATCTTTTCTTTCTTCGACAGAATCCTCTGAGTGTCCACGTACTTGATCAGGTGGTAGAGGTTGCGAAAGTAGCTGCTGAGATAGGTCTGGTTGGCCCGCCCGATGTACTCTCCGGTGCTGCCGGCGCGATGCAGTTTGGCTCCCATCAGGTAGTCGACGAACTTTTTGGGTTGGGGGAAATCGTGGAGGGTCTCCAGAAGAAACTCCGCCACCTCTTCGTGAAGCCCGAAATAGAAGGCAACACACGCTCCATCAACGATCTGGTCTTCCGTCAGGTCCAACCCCAGTTCAGCGCTCGACTCCCGAACGATCACCAGTAATCGCTGCAGCTGCAGCTTGAACGCAACGAAGGCGCGCTTCCCGCTCATCGCTTCATACTGGTTGTCCGTACTCCGCACGTGTTTTACCTGCAGGCTTGCGACGTGCTGCTGGTGATAGTCGAGCATCTTGTAAAAGCTGCTCTCGAAGGAGATCTTCCGATTCACGGCACTCTGGTTTGTCAGGGTTGCGAAGAGAAGGAAGGAGGTGACGATGCCAAAGATTGGCCCCAGGTACCCTCCGATGAACTGGCCGAACAGCGAGGCGGTTGGAATATCAGCGAGCAGGGAGAGTCCCATGCCGGGAACCGAGAGACCGATCACCAGAAAAAGCACAAACCCCGCCAGTGCGAAAACGAGGCCGACTACCAGAGCGCCAATGAACAGGGCCTTCTGCATGGGGCCTACCGTTTCGGGATCAGTTCGGTCAGCCGATCCACGTCGAGATGTCTTTCAACGAGGTCGATGGCAAGGTTCACCTTCGCGGTGTCTTCGATCTGGATCTTCGCGGTATGGGCGGAAATCTTCTGCATTACCTGAAACGCGTTGAGGGGAACGTAGATCATCGGGAGGTCGGAATCGTCGAGCATTCGAACCACCTCGGCATCCGGTTCGTACCGGCCCGTGAGAATGATTCCCGGCTCCAGCGGGACTCCGGATGCCATTGCCTGGTTGTGCTTGAGCAGAGCCGACTCGATGATGTCACGCCGACTTGCCGGGGTAATCGTAAGCTGTCGCTGCTCGATGGTCTGTTCGAAAATCTCGTTGGTGGTGGCTACCAGCCGAGCCGTGTCGAAGTGTCGGTACCGATGGGACGTCCCGGTCAGCAGCGGCACCTTGAACAGCGAGGCGTAATCGTCCATGCGCAGGCTGGCGAGAACGTCATTGTACGGGACTGCGCCAAGCAGGGGAATGTTCCAGCGCGCCAGCGCCCGGCCCATGTAGTCCACAACCATCTCGCGTTTGTCATCGAGAACCCGGTTCAAAACCACCGCGGCAATGGGGACTCCCGCGCGGTCGCACGCGTGCTTGTTCAGAGCCAGCGCATCGAACGCCGAGCCAAGTCCACCGGAGACGATCATCACCACCGGAAGCCCCAGCAACTGCGCAACGCGGGCGTTATCCAGACCGGCAATGGACCCTACGCCCACGTGCCCGGTTCCCTCAGCGAGAACCATGTCGGAACCGGCAGAGAGCGCCAGGAACGATCGGGAAATGCGCTCTTCGAGCGTGCCAATATCCACCGCACCGTCGATGACATCGCGGGTGAACCCCTTGGGAAACGTCACCGGCGACATATCGGAGTAGCGATCCTGCAGGTTGAATCTTCGGCGAAACAGGACGGTGTCCTTATCCACCCGTTCGGAGGTGTCTACCTTGACGAGCTCCTGCCCCACCGGCTTCATAAACGCAACGGTGGTGACGCGTTTCACCAGCGCTGAGAAGAGGCCGAGGCTGGTGGTTGTCTTCCCGACGTGTTGCCCCGTTGACGCGACAAACACGCCGGAGGCGGATCGTTCGCTCACCGAAGGTCTCCTTCCTGCCGGCCAGGCCTGACGGGCACGCAGAATCTTTCAGGAAAAGACCTTCTGCGTGTCCGTCAACGTGCCCGGTGATTGGATTCAGGTCTTCATTGAAAGGAGCTCAATCAATTTCGGTCCGCTCTTTCATTTCCTTCATGCGCTTTGACACGATGGGCGCCGCTACCGCCGCTATCGCAATCGCCAGCATGATCAGTGTCAGCGGGCGTTTATAGAAGCTCTCGATCCCGCCGATGATCAGCGCCTGCCGGAAGCTCAGTTCGGCCAGACTCCCCAGTACAATGCCCAGAACAACCGGCGCAGAGGGGTACCCGTACCGCCGGAATATCCAGCCGATTACCCCAAAGACCACACAAACAACTACGGAATACATGGACGAGGTGACCGCATAGCTACCAACAATAGCGAAGGTGAAAATGAGGGGGTAGAGTATGGTCTTTTTCAGGTCCGTGACCCGCACGAAGAGTTTGGCGCCCAAGAGACCAACCAGAAGGATGAAGGCGTTGGCCATGAACATGGAGGCAAACATGCCATAGACCAGTTCGGGCTCTTTGACAAACATTTCCGGTCCGGGGTTCAGACCGTGCACCAGAAGCGAACCCAGCAGCACCGCTGCGGTGGCACTCCCGGGTATACCCAAAGCCAGTAGAGGAACGAGAGCCCCACCGGCGGAAGCGCTGTTCGATGACTCGGCCGCAGCGACACCTTCCGGCGAACCCTTGCCGAACTCTTCGGGATTCTTGCTGAAACGCTTTTCGACATCATAGGAAATGAACGCGGCGATGGTGCCGCCCGCGCCGGGGAAAATCCCGATGATGGTCCCCAACACGCCGGCCCGCACGATGTTTTTCCAAACGGTCAGATAGTAGCTCAGTTTGGGCAGCTTGTAGGCGAGCTTGTCGAATTTTGTGCCTTTGACATAGTGTTCGATATTATAGAAAAGC
This sequence comes from Spirochaetaceae bacterium, assembly GCA_007693485.1. Taxonomy (GTDB): domain Bacteria; phylum Spirochaetota; class Spirochaetia; order DSM-27196; family PWMO01; genus PWMO01. The sequence goes on along the minus strand of REDM01000196.1, from coordinate 7,277 downwards.
TCACCCAGGGCAAAAAGTCCGATGATGGCGGGTATCAGGGAAAGACCATCGAGCAGCCGTATATCTCCAAACGTAAAACGTCGTGTGCCTGCGATGGGGTCCATACCGATGGTGTTCAGCAGCAACCCAAACACAACGGCCACAAGAGCCTTTTGCCAGTTCTTTCCGCCCATCGTCGCTACGGTGGTAAGACCGAGTATAGTCAGGGCAAAGTACTCCGAAGGCCAGAACCTCAGGGCAACCAGCGCCAAGGGTCGGGCGAATAGAATAAGTACCACCGTTCCAATAATGCCGCCAAATACCGAGGCATACAGCGAAATCCCCATGGCCTCACCAACACGCCCGGTTTTGGTCATGGGGTAGCCGTCAAAGGCGGTTACCGCGGCCGAAGGGGTACCCGGTGTGTTGATCAGCACCGCGGAAACCGAACCGCCGTAATTTGCACCCTTATACGCACCCAGCAGGAGCACCATGCCCAATATGGGAGGTAGATTAAACGTCATCGGAAGCAACAGCGCCACCGCCATGGAGGGCGAAATGCCCGGGATGGCACCAAAGGTGATTCCGGCGAAGACACCCAGCAGACAGAGCAATATCGCCATGGGCGTAAACATGATGCTGAAGCCGGCACTCAAGTTGACAAGAATATCCATCATGGTGTTACACCCCTTTCTATCCGAACAGCCCGGCAAACAACGTGCCGATAGGCAAGCGCACATACAACAGCCGGGCGAAAAAGAAATGGGAGAAGATCACCCAGCCCACGGGTATGGCGATCAGTTGAACTTTGTCGCGTGAGTCCAGCACCCACATCACCACAACAAGAAAAATTGCAGAACTGAGGTAATATCCGATGTAACGAAACGAAACGAGGCTCAGCACCAGTGTGCCGAATACAATGCCCACCCGCCACACGTTACCCGGTTTTTCATCGGGTGCGTCGTGGCCTTTCAGCATGGGAATAAGAGCAAGCAGTGTAATCGGAATAAGCACATAGAACCAGAAGCGAGGAACGGTTGCTCCGGTGGTTGCGACCGAGGCAAAACGGGGGACACGGAACGAAAAGGTAATAAAATAGAACAACAAGCCAATCCAGAAAATACCGACCAGAACCAGAATCTGGCCCGTATAGGGGCGCAGTTTTTTGAAGGGGCGAATAGCCAGCCAGCCCAGAGCGAGCACGATTGCCAAAAAGACTAATTGCATGAGCAACCCCTGCTCCGCAAAAAACCTGCCAATTTGTGCCAATTACGAACCCTCCTTCACAGAATAAAGGACAAGCCGCCAAACCGGGTCCGGCTACCTGTCCCTCTTGCACTCAGAAAAACAATCTCCGTGCCGTGTTCCCACAACACGGAGAACGAAAAGAATTACATATCAAGTTCGTTCAGCCAGTACTCGGTGACCTCGATGGTTCTGTCTACAATTCTTCTGAAGTCATCCCCAAATACTGCTCTGGGCGCAATCGCGTTGTCGGCATTGAACTTGAGCCATCGGGGGTGTTCAGAAACCTTGGTCACAAGGTCTTCCATCCACTCGATCATGGCAGGCGGGGTGCCCTGCCGAACCGCAAAGCCACGCCAGATATGCTCATTATTCAACTCGGGGTAGCCCAATTCGGCAAACGTGGGTGAATCCTCAAAGCCGGGCATACGCTCGGGCGAGGCAATCGCCGCAACCCATAAGTCACGTCCCACGGCGTTGAAGGGGTTACCCATTTGCACATCCGCGGAAGCGCCGAGTACTGCAGCTGCACCCTGAGGACCGGATACAAACGGTACCGCGCTGCCTTCCACGCCGGTGGCCTCCCAGATCATCAGTGCTTCAAAGTGCTTGTTTGCACCGAGAACAGGCACCGCCCAGATCTGTTGTCCCGGCCTTCTTCGTGCATCCTCAATAATTCCCTCGAAATCCATACCGGCATCCCGGTCGCTCTTGCGAATGATGACCGCTGCGGGGTCTTTCTGGATTTTGGCGAGCCAGTGATATCCGTCGATGTACACGCTCCGGTCGAAGTCGTTGGAGACCACGTTATTGACGTTGGACATGGCCATGGCAAAGATGGTGTAACCGTCGGCAGGTCTTCCCAGAACCGCATTCGAGGCGTTCATGGTAGCACCACCCGTTACGTTTTCCACGACGAATGTTGCGTCGGTAAACTCGCGGGCAATTTCAAAGAAAAGCCGGGACGCTACGTCCATGCCACCACCAGAACCCACATGGGTAATGACCGTGATGGGGCGGGTGGGGCTCCAGGTCGCGGCTGCTTCTGTTGCCTCGGGTGCCGGAGCAGACGCGGCCTGTTCTCGAGCACATGCGCCCAGCATGACCAGCGTGACCAGCACGGCCAAAAAGCCAATGCTTCTTCGAATGTTTTTCACTTTGATATCCTCCTTAGGATTCCCTCTAAATACTACGCTCTTATCGACTTTATTCCGCTTACTTGGTTTCGCTTTGGTTGCCGACGTTGCAGACCTCAATGAGAACCCATATGGAACCCACGGCCACCACGTCGGTACTCCCCACGAAACGGATCAGTAATCTCCACGGAAGGGTTGCGTCACAGTAAACCGAAACCCGGGAGCTGTCCAATAAAAGGTCTGCATACCCATCATTCGATTTTTTTATACCGGTTTGTTCTGGTAAAAACAAGTACGAACGGCACCCCGCCCGTGGCAAGGGGAGAATGCTGAGGCGCGGTCGGACTCCGAAAACCCCGGGCCGTTCATCGCTCCAATCAACAGACGCGATCGCCGTTCTCATTGTATCACAACACCTTTCTCCATTGCAAACAGACCGCCACGATGTGCTGTGTAGTGTGAATTTCGCCGATCCTGTTGCGGGAGGACGGCCCGCCCGGTCAGAACAGCGAGGCAATCCGCAGAAAGATGGGCATTGATACCACCACCCAGATGATTCGCACGGTGTGGAGCATACTCACCACAACGGTCTGAGCCCCTGCTTCTTCTGCAACCACCGCCATCAGCGATAACCCGCCCGGAGAACAGGCAAGCAGCGCGGTGCGAAGATCCAGCCGCATCGCCCGCATCACGACAAAGGAGAGCAGGAAACTGCTCCCAAGGGTTGCGGCCGTTGCGGCCAGCAGGATCCCCAGCGAATCCTGCAGCGTCAGCACGGTCTCCATGTTGAACGAGATGCCAACCGAGATTCCCAGAAAGATGTAGGTGAGATTGAGTACGAGGCGAGGGACCGGCTGGGTTCGAAACCCCACGAGCTGCACGGCGGCGATGGCGGTCATGGATCCCAGAACGCCGGCCGCCGGTATGTTCATCCACAGAAAGAGCAGGCTTCCGCACACGCCAACCGCTACCACCACGAGCCACGGAACGGGAGCCCGTTCTGGGGGTGGCGTACCGGTCACGCCGTCCGCCCCGGCCGCTTCCTCGGCAAGAACCGGCGCTGAAGCCGCGCGGGCGGGAATCCAGCGAACGACCAGCGGAACCAGAACGTTGGAGCAGATCACCCGGAAGGTCTGCAGCGTCGCCACAAAGGCCACGTCTACGTTGGAGGCGATTGCGAGGGCAGTCATCTCGGCGACGCCGCCGGGCGCTGTCGCCAGAAACGCGGATCCCAGGTCAACCAGCGCAAGCCGCGCCACGGCGTACCCGATGAGGGCTGTACCCAGGACGTACCAGGTGGTTGTTGTCGCGATCGCCGGTATCATGCTTCTCAGGGAGATGAGTGCGGCGCGGTTGATCCGCCGCCCGATATAGCCACCGACAATCGACTGGATAACCAGCCGAAACCAGCCGGCAATCTGCATGTGCGGGAGTCCAAACACCGCCGTCACCGCAATCAAAAGCATCGGGCCGATCATGGCAGGTGCCGGAACTCGCCCCCAGCGCGCAAGCTGCCAGCCGATCAGTCCAAGAGATAATGAGAGCACTATCGGATACACGGTGAGCGTCTGCACAGTGAAACGATCATTGGGGAAACGGCGCCCGCTGTCAATTGTTCCCGAGCGCCCTCAACCCGTCGTGCCGCTGTGGGGCGGCCGTTGCGTCGTCTACTCCATCACGAAGAGCACCGCCGGTGCGAACCCTCCGTCGGGAGTCAACTGGGTCGTCCAGACCGTGGTCTCACCGGAGCGGCGCCAGCCACGCCCGTCAGCAGTACGCACTTCAAAGGTGTAGGTCACCGCCCGCCCTTCGTCGAGCACCACCTCGCGGTCAAAGGAGAGCTGCTGACCCGCACGTATTCCCGGCGTCGACCAGACTGTTTCGCGAACGATCTGCGCCCCGCTGTTGGCATCACGCACCGTCAGCACCGCACCCTGTGGGGCACCCGCCTGGCGAGGCAGTTCCTCCACACCGGCGCGACTGATCTGCCCCGGAGGAATCATGGAGAAAAACCCCGTCACGGGTACCAGGGTACCGACCGCCGGCCACATGACCCGGGACGAATCACCCAGTCGCAGAAACGGGACGGATACGGTGACGGTTCCCGCGGCACTCACCGCCTCGGTGTAGGAGAGCACCCGGCCGGCCGTTGTCGGGATGGCAACCTCAACCTCGACCAGGCCTCCTTCGGGGACCGAAAGCCGTGCAGAACGCCAGTCCAGAGAGACAACGGCCGGGTTGTTCCCCCGCCGCTGCACCGTCACCGGGGCGCGCTGGGTGACGTACACACCGTCACCGCGATACTGCCGCACGGTCACTATAGCTTCGCTGCCAATCTCATCACGCGCGGAGCTCAGCGCCGCCCAGTCTCTCCGCTCAAGCGCCACGGAGCGCGCGGCAACCGTGAGCTGCATGGCCACCGCGCGCCCCGCCGGAGGAGCTGGAGCCGGGGTCGGCTGTGGAGTGGGAGCCGGTGTTGGTGCCGGGGTCGGCTGTGGAGTGGGAGCCGGTGTTGGTGCCGGAGTCGGCTGCGGAGTGGGAGCCGGTGTTGGTGCCGGAGTCGGCTGCGGCGCAGGCGCTGGAGTGGGTGCAGGCTGCGGGGCCGGGGTTGGGGCCGGCTGCGGTGTTGGTTCGGGCTGAGGTGCTGGAGCAGGTGTTGGCTGTGGGGCCGGGGTTGGTGCGGGCTGGGGTGTCGGGGCGGGCGCCGGTTGTGGCGCTACCGCGGCGGGGGCCAGCGCCGAAACCGTCGGTGCCGCGCGGCGCACGTCTACCGTGTACCGTAGCTGCGTTCCGTCTTCCGCGCGGACCGCAATCGCAAGGATGAGCCGGTCGGTGTCTCGGAACGCCACCGATGCTCCCCGTGCCGAGGCAGGATCGCCACTCACGGCAATTGCCACCCCCTGCGTTCCCGACTCGATCGCCGCAGTGGCAAACCGGCTCTGCGGACGAACCGCAAGCTGGATATCGGTTGTTTCGTGGGGGACCTCGCTGACGTAATGGAGGCGGTTGGGGTCGAAGGTGGGCGAGAGGGTTCCGCCGCCAACGGAGATCGCCTCAAGTGCCGGGTTGTCATCGGGCGGCGCGCGGAAGAGGGTCACGCGATAGACTTCCTGGGTGACCCCGTCTTCGGCGAAGCTCTCGATGAATACTTCCTTTACGTCGATACCGTCGAAGGGTACGTTGACGCCACCGGATCCCCCGCGAATTACCGAGCCGTCCACCACAACCCGCTGCAGAAAGCGGCTCTCGGCGCGCACTTCAATACGGGCGGATCTGCTTCCGTACAGCACCTCGGCGGTGTAATCGTAGATTCCCGGCTGAAAGCTCGGCGCAAAGCTCACCGCGTCGGCAACCTGCACGGCGGCAAGCCGCGCGTTGGTGTCCGCCTCGCGGACGGTGACGCGGTAGAGCCACGGCTCGTTGTCGCCCGGCACCAGAACCGAGTAGAGCACCGGAAGGGTGAAGTCGTTGGACGTCACGCTGTTCTGTTGTACCACCGGCTGTCCGGAGGTAACGACCCGAACGGTCGCTTCGGTGTTCAGCGAGATCGTGGCAACCAGCCGCGAGGGATCGGTGCCCGGCGGCACCACAACCATGATCTCCTTGGGCTCGCGCCGCTCGTTGATCGCGCCGGTGACCACCGCGGACAGGCCGGGGTTGTGCTGTGGCAGAAAGGAAAAACTTTCGATGGGGCCGCGCCCGCGTCCAAAGAGGGTACGACACCCGGTTGCCGCGGTAAGTACGAGCACCACAATCAAAAGCCACAATAGCATCCGTTTCATCGACAGCCTCCCCGCCCCATACGACGCCCTGCGGCGTCGGGTGTTATCGCTGATCTGCCCAGAGTGTAGCGCACTCGTCGTGGTATTTCCACATGCTATCGGGAGGCTTCGGTGAGCAGTCCTTCAATCACTGCCGCGGCGCGGTCGTAGCTGAGTGGGCCAAAGAACCGTGTGTGGACGGTGCCGTCGGGTGCGACGATCACGGTGGTTGGGGTTCCGCGCACGCCGAAGCGATCGGTGACCCGCCCGTCCCGATCGAGCGCCACCGGGTAGCGGATCTGCCGCTCGCGGACGTAGGCGGCCACCGGCTCCGACCCGGCCTCGGTGTGCGTGAGGTTAATCCCCACCACGGTGATCCGGTCTCCAAACTCGCCGGCCAGCCGGTTCTTCACCACGGTCTCCGCGCGGCAGGGGCCACACCAGGTCGCCCAGAAGTTGAGGAGCGCGGGGCGGCCGCGAAGATCACCCGGGGAAAGCGCTTGTTCACCGTTCAGCAGCGGCAGCGAGAACTCGGGAACCACCGCGCCTACCCGGGCCGCGGTCGACGAACCGCCGGTTGCCGCGTACGCCGCCGCCGACCCGACAAACAGCACTCCGTACGCAATCATGGCCGCCGAGACCACCAGCGCCATCCCCCGTGCGATATCGCGCGCGCCGAGGTCGCCCCTTCGCACACGGCCGAGCTTCCATCCCAGGTACGCCAGAGCCATGGCCAGCCCTGCAAAGATCCCGAGACGCCCGCCGGTTGCCCAGAGCAGCAGAAGCGGCTCCCGCCGGATCGCGAACCACTGCGTGACCAGCGCAACCAGCTTCCACCCTGCCAGCAGAAGCAAAACCGCGGTAGTCAGCGAGTCGATCACCACCCGACGCAACGCGTCGCGGCGCGCACCGAGCAGAAACCATCCAGCGACGCCGCCGCCGCCCGCCGCGAGAAAGAGCAGCAGGAGGCGAAACGAGAGCACCATTCTCCCAAGCGAAACTGCTTCCGGAATCATGGCGACACCATACTACGAAGCGCCGGAGGCGTCACCGTCGTGGATCCCGCAGCGCCGTGCCCGACCGTTCCGGCGCGAACTTGGAAGGAAATTGCTTCGTTGATCTTGACAATATCAAGATGAAAACGGTATCTTTACGC